>JBQCJB010000030.1:0-3268 GCA_051953155.1 Aureliella sp.
ATTACTGCGGTCTCCGCGGCCGAACTGCTCAGGGTGCCGCGGGATGCCTTGATGGAGAAGCTGCGACTGGACAGCGATTTTGCCGCCCGCTTTTACCACTCGCTGGCAATCTTCCTGGCCCATCGCTTGCGAACGACTTACCAACAACTGGGTTTCGATAAAGCCCAGCCGATCGACGAGAACGAGGAATACGAGGACGAACTGAGCCCCGAGCTGCTCGACTCCGTTCACCTGGCCCGCGTGCGGTTTGACCGCGCTCTGCAACGTTTGCGCGCTACGCCCTGAGCGCTGCAAGGACACAACGTGGACACGCACCGCAGAAATCCGGAAAGACGGTTGGCAATATGAACGAGGAGATTTACCGCAAGCAGGCGCTCGAGCGCTTCGCTTCCCCCGAACATCTCGATCGGCTGATGCCGATCACGCGGCCGCGGGCCTGGCTGGCGCTAGCGGGAGCGGGTGTGCTGCTCGTGGCGGCCTTTCTCTGGTCGATCCTCGCCCGCATCGAGAACACGCTCAGCGGCTATGGAACGCTGGTGCGCTCGGACGGCGTCGCCATCGTGCGCGCTCCGCAGAGCGGCACGCTGGCGAACCTGGCATTCGCCGTTGATGATCAGGTCGCTCGCGGCCAAAGGCTCGCCTATCTGATTCCGGCCGAGCCCGCTGGGGCGAAGTCGCTGCCGATCGTCAGTCCCGCAGCAGGACGCATCGTCGATATTCGCGCTCGCAGTGACCAGCAGCTCGATGCGGCGCAGGCGATACTTACCATCGAGTCGCCACAGCGCCCGCTCTCGGCCATTCTGTTCGTGCCAGCGGCCGAAGGTTATCGCGTCCGGCGCGGGATGCCGGCTCGCATTCTGCCAGCGACCGCCGATGGAGGAGAAGCAGGCTTTCTTGCCGGACATGTCGCCGAGGCTGGCCGGACTCCCGTGGCAGCGACTACTCCCGACGCGTCCGCGATGCCCGCGGGCGGAGCGATATTGCAAGTGATCGTCGCGTTGGAATCTCCGACAGCGACTGCGGAAATCTTCAGCGGCATGCCCTGCCAAGGCCAGATCACGATCGGCACCTGGCGGCCAATCGATTTTATTTTTGCTGGTGCGGGACGCTGACGGCCATGGCCAACCAACCTCGCGGATCGCACCCTCGGCAGCGCGTCAGGACGCCTCTCGTTTTGCAGATGGAGGCCGTCGAGTGCGGGGCTGCCGCCCTGTCGATCGTGCTGGGCTACTTCGGCCGTTTTGTGTCGCTGGAACAGATGCGCCTGGCATGCGGTGTATCGCGCGATGGCACCAAAGCCTCCAACATCTTGGCCGCGGCTCGCATCTACGGCCTCAAGGGAAAGGGATTCAGCAAACAGCCCGACGAACTGCGGCAGCTCCCGCTGCCGATGATCGTTTTCTGGAATTTCAATCACTTTGTCGTCGTCGAGGGCTTCGGCCGCGGGTGCGTTTATTTGAACGATCCGAGCACCGGTCCGCGCGTCGTCAGCGACAGCGAATTCGATGGCTGTTTCACAGGCGTCGTGCTGGTCTTCGAACGCGGGCCGACCTTTGAACCAGGCGGAGCGCGACCCAAGTCGCTGCCAGGCCTGCGCGCCCGCCTGCGCGGCTCGGAAGGGGGTGTGCTGTATGTCTTCTTGGTCAGTCTGGCTTTGGCACTGGTCGGTCTGTGCATCCCGCTGTTCACGAAACTGTTTGTCGATCATGCACTGGCCGCCAAGATGCCTGGCATCGTCGGTCCGCTGCTGATCGGAATGCTCCTGACCGCTGGCCTGCGAGCCGGTTTGACCTACCTGCAACGCAAGTACCTGCTGCGGCTGTCGACCAAGCTGGCCGTCACTTCATCGTTTCGTTTTTTCCAGCACCTGCTGCGCCTGCCGGTCGAATTCTTCACGCAACGCTATGCGGGCGAAGTGGGCGCGCGGATGGACATCAACGATCGCGTGGCCAACCTATTGTCGGGCGATCTGGCTGCGAACCTGCTGAACGTGACGATGATACTGCTCTATGTCGCGTTGATGATCAGTTTCGACGTTCCGCTGACTATCGTCGGATTATTGCTGGCCGCGACCAATCTCATTGCGCTGCGGCTGGTGTCGCGGCAGCGCATCGACATCAATGCGCGTTCGCTGCAGGAAGCCGGCCAGGTAATGAGCGTCGCCATGTCGGGCCTGCAGTCGATCGAGAGCTTGAAAGCGTCCGGTGGCGAGTCGGAGTTTTTTAGTCGCTGGGCAGGCCAGTTGGCCAAACTGGTCGCCACCAATAACCGCCTGCAACTGCTCTCCCTCTGGCTTAACAGCGTGCCCAGCCTGATATCGATCCTCTCCACCATAATCGTCTTGGGTTGGGGAGCCCTACGAGTTATGGACGGCAGCATCACCGTCGGCACGCTGGTGGCCTTCCAGAGCCTGCTGGCCAGTTTTATGGCTCCGATCAACCAGCTGGTCATGCTGGGTAGTTCGTTGCAAGAGATCGATGGCGGCATCAAGCGGCTGGACGACGTTCTGCACTACCCCAGCGATCCCTTCACCGCCGACGATAGCCGCGACTCGGCTAGCCCAGCCAACCCAACTGGCGCGGCCAGCCCGCCAAAGCTCAGCGGCCGAGTGGAACTGCGCAACATCACTTATGGCTATAACCGGCTGGACCAACCGCTGCTGAGCGATTTTTCGCTGACGATGCATCCCGGCGACCGCATCGCCTTGGTCGGCCCTAGCGCCAGCGGCAAAAGCACCGTAGCCAAGATTCTCTCGGGAATCTCGCAGCCATGGTCCGGCGAAGTACTGCTCGACGGACAGCCGCGAAGCGGGCTCCGTCGCGAAACGGTTTGCAATTCATTGGCACTGGTCGACCAGGATTTTTTTCTGCCCGCCGGCACAGCCCGCGAAGTCTTGACCATGTGGGATCCGACCGTCGCCGAAGAAGACATCGTCCAGGCAGCCAAAGACGCCTGCATTCATGACGACATCGCAGCTCGAGCTGGCGGATACGACAGTCAGGTCGAAGAGGGAGGTCGCAACTTCAGCAGTGGTCAGCGGCAACGTCTGGAGATTGCTCGGGCTTTGGTCGGCAAGCCTACGATTCTGGTGCTCGACGAAGCGACCAGTGCACTGGATCCGGTCACCGAGAAGAAGATCGACGAAAACATTCGCCGCCGCGGCTGCACCTGCGTCATCGTCGCCCATCGCCTGAGCACCATCCGCGACTGCGATGAAATCATCGTGCTCGACCATGGCTCGATCGTGCAGCGAGGCCCCCACACTGCC
>JBQCJB010000031.1:0-4160 GCA_051953155.1 Aureliella sp.
AACGGTCGATTCGGCTCCGCCCAGGAACAGGTATCCATCGCTTCGAAGCAAGCGATGCACCTTGCCGAGAATCTGCTGTTTTGTCTGAATATCGAAGTAGATCAGCACATTCCGCAGGAACACGACGTCCGTAGGTGGAATGCCGACCCACGGTTCGACCAAGTTCAGAAACCGAAAGTCGACCATGTTGCGAATTTCATTCGTGATGTTCCACTTGAGCCCCTGGCGCGTGAAGTACTTCATGAGGAACGGCGCCGGCAAACCTCGATTGACCTCCGTCTGATTGAACTCGCCCGACTTGGCTCTCTCGAGAACCTTCGAACAGATATCGGTCGCGACAATCCGAACTTGCCAGGTGGCCAGCTGGGGAAAGTGTTCGCGCAGCAACATCGCGATGGAGTATGCCTCTTGCCCGGTCGAGCATGCGTTGGACCAGATGGTCAGCTTCTTCTCTTTCTCGCGGCGGGCGATCAGCGCAGGCAGCACCTGGCGTTTGAGGGCTTCGAATGGATGCAGATCGCGGAAGAAGCTGGTCTCATTAGTGGTCATCGCTTCGACGACCTCTTGAATCAGCCCGCCTGAATTGGGCTTTCTGAGTTGCTCGACTAGATTTTCGAAAGAGTGCAAGCCATGGGCGCGTACGATGGGCGACAATCGCGACTCGACAAGATAGGACTTATGGGCGTCGAGCACGATGGCGGCTTTGTCGCGTACCAGCGAGCGGATAAATCCGAACATGGCAGGATCTAAAACGGCGGTTGCGGTAGACATGTTTAGTAGGTCTCTCCTGCCAGGATCGCTCGACGTCGTTGGTGGAAGGCTCGCAGGATGAACTCATCTGCAATCTCAGACAGCGGCAAAATACGATCCGCCAGATTTGCTTCGGCGACCGCACCCGGCATGCCCCAGACGACCGACGACAGTTGGTCTTGAGCGATGACCTGTCCGCCGCGCCGGCTGATTTGTTCGCAACCGATCAAACCATCGCGGCCCATGCCAGTGAGCATGGCGGCCAGAACATGACTGCCATAGGCGGTCTCTACGGATCGAAACAAAACGTCGACGGCTGGGCGACAAAAATTCTCGGGAGGATCTTGGTTGAGTTCCACGTAGACCGATGTTCCTTTGCGGCGCACGAGCATGTGCTTGCCTCCCGGGGCAATTAGCGCCGTTCCCGGACGCGGGACGTCTCCTGTCTCCGCTTCCCGAACCGTGATCTGGCAAGCCTGGTCGAGCCGGTCGGCCAGGTGCTTGGTAAAGATCGGCGGCATGTGCTGGACGATCACAATGGGCACCGGGAATTCCGCTGGCAGTCGCGGCAAGATCGCCGCCAGCGCGTTGGGCCCTCCGGTAGAAACGCCGATGGCCACAACATCAATACGAGCGGCTTTGGCGGGCCGAGGCCCTGTGACGACGACAGCGTCGGCGATCGCCAGTCGCGGCCGCGGTGGCGGTGCGGTAGCCGCCACGCTCCAGCCGCAGTGAGCTTTGAGCTTGGGAATCAGCTCGTCGCGAACGACCTGCATGGCCTGAGTGACGCTGCCTACGTTGCTTGGCTTGGTGACATAATCGCTCGCCCCCTTGGCCAAAGCATCGAACGTTGCGCTGGCACCACGCTCGGTGAGTGTGCTGCACATAATCACGGGCAGGTTGGGATACCGCTGCCGAATCTCGACCAACGTCGTCAGGCCGTCCATTTCGGGCATTTCCATGTCCAGCGTGATCGCATCGGGCGCAAGTTGCGGAATCTTCGCCAGGGCGATTTTTCCATTGGCTGCGGTGCCGACCACCTCGATAGTCGAATCGGCCGCGAGCGTCTCCGTCAGCAAGCGGCGAATCACGGTCGAGTCGTCGACAATCATTACACGAATCGTGCGCGTCATGGCTTAGACTCCCACCCCGATCAAGCGCAACTTCTCTTGAATCATCGCTTCATCGAAGGGCTTCATGACGTACTCGTTCACGCCGGCGACAAACGCCAGCGCCATGCGCTGCATTTCGGTCTCCGTGGTCACCATCATCAGCGGCAGATCGGCATACGCCGTGACAGCTCGCACGGCCTTGATGAACTCCAACCCGTCCATCACCGGCATGTTCCAGTCCACCAAGACGATGTCGGGCAGGCCGAGTTGCTCGAGCCGCTCGAGACCTTCGCAGCCATTGCACGCTTCGGTCACTTCGTAGCCCAGGCGCTGCATAATGTCACCGATGATCCTGCGCGTGGCTCGGGAGTCGTCAATTACAAGAACTCTCATATAGTCGTGTTTCCTAGCTGGGATGTCAGTGGGCCGCTATTCGTTAGCGTCGGTACCAGAAAATGAAGGGTGTGCCGATAAGGCCAAGTGCGATGATCAGTACGAGCACCGGCGCTGCGACTCGACCGGCGAGTCCCAAGCAGCAGCAGCTAAGCGTGATGCTGGTCCACATGCTCAGCAGCGCCGCGACGCGCGCCCGCTGAGGAATTCCGCGCGAGCCGTCCAAGAACGGTGCGTACCTTCGGAAGATGCGGCTGGACAAAAGTCTTCGCTCCAGACGCGGACTGCTTTTGGCCAGTAAAAACGAGGCCCCGAGCAGTGGACCGGTCGTCGGAACTCCCGGAAGGAAGATGCCTACAAAGCCGATGGCGACGAGCGTCAGCCCTAGCACAAGCAGCAGGCAGCGCTTGATGACATTCCACGCTTCGCTCGGCATGAATGCCAGGCTGACCGATTGCGTCGGGCTGGAGAGTTGATGACTATGCATGAGATTCCTTGCTGCTCTTAACCGCGCCGCTGCGGGACGTCTCCGCGCGCACCATGCGCCGCAGGTCCGTCACATGGGGATGCAAGAGCTGCTTGAGATGACGATGGATGATGGTTTGTATCTCTGACCGCGATGGCGAGTTGTCGAATGCCAGCTGCCGAGAGATGCGCTGCGGTAACGCGTCCAAGTCGAGGTAGAGCGACTTGAGCACTGACTCGAGTGGTCGCTGTGCCAGCCAGCGGTCGAAGGTTGCCAACTCCTGTTCGATGGCGGCTTCGACGTCGGCAATCGCCGCGCGGCGTCGGCTGAGTTGTTCGTCTTGACGCTCAGCTAATTCGTCAATGCCGACGAGCGTGACTCCGGGCAGTGAGCATCGCTCGACATTCGGTGGCATTCCGGCGTCGATAACCAGCTTGCGGTCGCAGCCGCCCAACGGAGCGGCTGCGTCCAGCATCGACGTGGTGACGACGGGCGTGCTGGAGCTCGTCGCGACGACGATCGCTGACGCGCGAGCAACTGCCGTTGGCAACTGCGACCACGGAATTGCCCGACCCGAAAACTGGTTCGCCAAATGGTGAGCTTTGTCCGCACTGCGATTGATCACGAACAATCCATAAGCCGGCTCCTTGGCCAAGAGCCTGGCGACGCCGCTGTTGATCGTGCCTGCGCCGACCAGCAGGACGCTGGCAGTTTTCTGCGCGGATCGGCGCTGCCATGCCCTGATCGCCTCGCAGGCCGCCGCAGCCACACCGGGCGAGCCAACGCTGATATCGGTTTCACTGCGCACTCGGCTCGCCAGACTCAGGGCTCTGCCAAAGGCCTGTTCGAGATAGGTGCCAGTACAACCCTCTTCGCGCGCCATCTGGAGCGCGTGTCGGACTTGCTGGACGATCTGCGTATCTCCCAGAACCGAGGACTCCAAGCCGCAACTCACGCGCAGCAGGTGCTGGTAGGCGGCCAAGCCGCGCTGAAAATGGATCTTGCCAGCGGCCAGCAATGACTCGAGATGCGGACATTGGCCACAGAGGACTGAGATAAGCGCAGGCAGGACGTCATCTGATTGCTCCGCTGCCAGGTAGAATTCGGTGCGGTTGCACGTGGAGAGCATGCAGAACTCGGCGCCCGGAAATCGCGCCGAGACAGCCGCCTGCAGCCCGACGAATTGCTCTCTGGACAGCGTCAAGTGCTGCCGCTCGGTTGCAGCCGCCGTGCGAAAGTTGGCGCCAACGAAGATCAGGTCCTTCGCGGGTGCACCGTTAGACTTGGAAAGTTTGACCACGATCGAATTCCGCATGGTGAGTTAAGGCGACCGGCCGAACCGAAACTCTTCGGCCGGCCGGAGCGACAAGGCAACGCGGTACGTCGCTAGAACGTGAACCGCGAGAGAAGTTTCGGGAGCGAAGCGGCCATGCGCGATA
>JBQCJB010000032.1:0-2592 GCA_051953155.1 Aureliella sp.
TTCGGCGATTCTGTGGCGGACACGTTCGCGGAGCTCAGCTGCCGCTCGCTGCCGATCGAGGCCGGGGGGCGGCTGCGCACCGCGGGCTGTGCCTCGGTTTACCGTAAGAATCTCGAGCCGAGGGTTGCTGGCCTGCCAGTCCTGCAGGTATTCCGCCGTGGCATCCTGCGATGGCAGCTCGCCCACGAGAATGCGATAATCTTTGAACATTTCGCCCAAGCGTTCGATGCGCGCGGCCAGGCGCGGCAGCTGCCGCCGCGCATCTTCGACAAGGGTGCAGATCACAGCAGACGAATCGCGCATGCGAGCCCGCCCCGAGGCAACGTCTGCCAGGTAAGCGTCGCGGTGTTGCTCTGGGCAAGGGAACGCCTCTTCGGGAAAATCTGCCAAAGTCTCACCGCTGGCGAACTCCGTTTCCGCGCTGCCACTGAACCAGACCGCTTTTCGCCCCGCCACGATGGCTGCGTCCATCCAAATCGTGCTCGTGTTGCCAATGTGCTGGGCGAGGCTGGGATTGGCATACCAGACGCTCACTCCGGTGCGCAGCGCCCAGCGATGAACCATCTCGGGGACGGGAATATGTTGTCCGCCAGCCGCGGCCAAGACGGTTCGCATGATATCGGCGTCGGACAAGAGAGCTCGCGCGACACCGGGTGACAAAAGCAGAGCTTGCGCGCTGAAGTGCCACTGGCCGGCCGCGTCGAACCAACCGGCTCGAGGGCTGCTGCCCGAATAGAACAGCGATACGATGCCCGGCTGCTCACCTGGCCAGAGCGCACTCTCGAGGTAATCACGCAGACTTTCTCGATCGGCCAGAGCCACGTCGTCTTGCAGCAGCAGATAAGCGTCGGCTTGCGAATACTTGAGCACCAGTTCCGCGAGCGCAAAATACCATGCAGGCCAGGCGCCCAAACCATCTTCGCGCCACGAAAGAGGCACATGCCGGTAACGCGGCGGCAAACGCGACGTACCGTCGAGAAACACATGCGGTTCCGACCAGCCCGCCCTGACGATCGAATCGAGCGTCCATTCCAGCGTCGACTCGCGCCGCGGCGAACTGGTCACGCCGACGGCCCAGCGGCGCACGGCCGGTCCGCAGCGCTGCTGGGGAGGCGGAATCAATTCGTTCAATGTCAGGAAGCGCGATCTGGGCGGCTGCACGACCCAGTCGCGGCAGAGGCGACAACCCTCTGCGGTCGTCTGCCGATGACGGCGATGCCGACAGACATAAACGACCGCTTCGCCGCTTTCGCTCGCATGGCTGGCCGAAGGATCGAGCGGCTCGCCGAGCCAGCCGCAGGTGGTCTGTGCCCGCGCGGGGATCAACGTGCTGCCCGCGGGATGCTGGATGTTCAGCCACCGACGAGCGAACTGTTGCAATTGCGCGGCCTGCTCTGGGCTGCAGTCGGCGCTGCCCCCTTGCTTCGCCAGCTCCGATGCCGCGCGAAACAGCAGACTGGCTACCACCGGATTGAGCAAGCGTTGCGAAGCTGGAAAGGACTGGCAACAGGCGGCGCAAGCGTCGGGGGGCACCGCTGCAGACTCGCGCCCGACCAGTTCCGCGAGCAGTTCGCAAACGTGCCTCCCCTGCTCTGCCCTGCGCCAGTGGCAGGTATCGACCGTTGGCAATACGAACTCGGCTTTACGTGGCATGGCCGATTCTCCGCATGTGGACGCTCGCATCGCGGTCCGCGCCCCGTCGAACGTCGATCGCCTGGCGAATGAGCTTTCGCAGCTTGGGCGCTGCCGCCGGCCAGCTGTGCTCGCGCTCGATGAAGCGCCGCGCGCGGCGACTGGCGCCCCCGATCGATTGGCCGCGCAGCCCACGCAGTACCGCCGCCAAGTCAGCGGGCAGAATGCGAGCCGCCGGGATCTCGATCTGGCCGGTGAGGCTGGCGATTTCGCGATCCGCCGGGATTGTAGCGATCGGCCGATGTTCATTCATTGGAGCGGCATCGGTGGTGACCAGCGGCATGCCCGCTGCCTGGCACTCCAGGAGTGGCAATCCGAGACCCTCCCAGTGACTCGGCTGTACACACACATCGCCGTCGCGATACAGCAAGCGATTGTCCAGCGGAGGCTGCCGGACTTCGACATTCGCCGGCAGAAGCGGAGGGACCTGCTGGCGATAGGCATAAACGATCACCGAGACTTCTGGCACGCGCTCGGCTGCTGCCAACACGACGTCCAGCCCTTTGCGACGAAAAGCAATCCCCGACTGCCGACCAACCGCCAGCGTGCCGCCCGACCCGAGCACGAAAACAAACCTGCGACACACGCGGCGCGGCTGGTAGTGAAATCGCTCGGTGTCCACAGGCCACGGAACATGGGCCAGCGACCAACGGAAAACATACCGCGCTTTCCAGTCGTTCAAAAATCCCAAGGTGTGCTGCGTAGGACAGACCATCGCATCGACGTGCGCCAGCCATGGCAACTCGGGATGCAACCACTCCCAGTTCGGCACGCAGATGACGGCGACGCCAGCCGCTTGAGCGATGGCAGGCAGGCTGTCGAAACTCGGCCGTTCAACAAACACGATCGCGTCCAGGCTGGCGAGCCAGTCGCGCAGTTCGCCTGGCCCGACGGTGGGCG
>JBQCJB010000033.1:0-2596 GCA_051953155.1 Aureliella sp.
TCTCTGTCCTATACATACCAACTACGCCTGGTATCGAGAGACACTGCGACTGCCGGAGCGGACTACATGGTGAGAGCGCGTCGAAAGACGAGGTCACAGGTTCGAAGCCTGTCCACTGCCCAATAGGCAGTAGGTAGCTCAGAAAAACGTCTGCGCCAACACTTCGTCGTAATCAAACTGCGAATCGACTGCCGGTCTGGATTACATCGCTGTCGCTGGTTCAAATCCAGCCACCAATGTCGCAAGACAACGGCCGTAGCTCAGCTGGTAGAGCACGAAATCTGGCCAATCCATTCGTCGATTCGCCTTTAATGTCCAAATCACGACCGAGCCGGCATGCCGTCGGTCGCTATTCACATTGCTCGTAGGAGGGAATCATGTGTACGCGTTTCGGCAAATTCGTCATTCCGTCAACCGGCGCCAACTAATTGCGCGCTGGGCGAAGAAATCACGTACTGAAATCCACGCACCCTCCCAATCCCAATGTGAAACCATGAAAACCACCAACGAATCGAAGAATTGCACGAGCGTTTCAGCGCGAGTCGCAGGCGAAGATATCAAGCGAGGAGACTACGTAACGGTCCTCAGCGAAATCCTGGAGCTGCCGTCATTCCTCTGGGCCTGCTCCAACACTACGTTGCCCGCGGACGAGCCAGTCCGCAGTCAATACCTACCGCGTGACGCCGGCCGGCCATTCAAGGTCATCGCGGTTTGCTTGCCTTTCGTCTACGCCAATTGTCCACAAGGAAAGTTGATTACCTTCGACACACGTCGACAGCAACTCGTACGTCTCGATGCCAAAACCGGTCGTAGCTTGTGGAAACACATGCCCACCGACTTGTAAGCCGATCTCGAACATTCGCCAAACACGATCGACTGCGGATTCAGATCCACGAACCTTTTCGTGAACCCCGGTGATCCTGGCGAGTCTTTAATTGCAACGCATCGACATCAATGTTTAGGGGAAGCAGAGTAAGCATTTTTACACTACTCTGCTTCGCAATTCCGTTCGACTGCCAGTTGGGATTACATCGTCTGTTAAACGATGGCGAGAGCCATATTCTCAACAACCCTTCGTCGAACAGTTTTTAATTGAGGAGGTCACACCGATGGCCAACAAGTCTCTATTCGCAAGTCTTGCCAGCCGATTGCCACGAGCGAATGCAGTCAACGAAGCCGGTGGTCGCGCGTACAAGCTCGAGCCGAAGCATGCGCTGGCGCAAGTTGCTGCGACGGGTACGTTCGGTAACGCGTTCTACAGCACGGCCGAGACGCAGCTCGACGAGGTCCTGAAGCTGATCGACGAAGTCGACGACAACCAGTACTTGGCGAAGCTGGCTCTGTATGCTCGTGAAAAGGCGTTCATGAAAGACATGCCAGCTGCGTTGCTGGTCGCGTTGTCCGTTCGTGATACCGAGCTGATGCACCGAGTGTTCGATCGCGTGGTCGACAACGGTCGCGTTCTGCGGACTGTGTTTCAAATGATTCGATCTGGCCAGTTCAAGAACAAGGCGGGTAAGGGGCGCATTGGCCTGTCGAGCTCTGTGCAGCGAGCCTTCCAGCGCTGGTTGAACACGGCTTCGGTGGGAAAGCTGCTGAGCGCGTCAATCGATAACGATCCGAGCTTGCGGGACATCCTGCGTATGGCTCGGCCGACGCCGAAGGATAACGCTCGCCGCGCGATGTTCGGTTGGCTGACTGACAAGGAAGTTGCCAAGTGGGCTCCGGCGACGGAAGCCGATTTGCCAGCTGAAGTTCAGTCGCTGATCGCCTACCGCAACTCGGATAGCGAAGAAGCACAAGCATTGATCGCTGGTGGACTCGACAATGTCCGCTGGGATTTGTTGTCCGATGCTGCCAAGGGACCGACCGTTTGGGCTGCACTAGCTCGCAAGATGGGCCCGCAGGCGGTGCGTATGAACTTGAACACTCTGCTGCGGCACGATGTGCTTAAGAGCGAGGCAATGGTGGACTACGTTGCTAGCCGCATCGCCGACGAGTCGGAGATTCGGCGTGCAAAACAGTTCCCGTACCAGTACTTTGCTGCGTACTTGAACGCGGATGACAATGTTCCGCAGAAGATCAAAACCGCACTGCATAAGGCAGCCGAGATCGCCTGTGGAAACGTACCGGAGTTGCCGGGACCGGTTGTTATTGGTCTGGATACGTCTGGATCGATGAGCTGCGCGGTCACAGGTAACCGCGGTCGGGGTGCAACTTCGAAGATGGGCTGCATCGACGTGGCTGCACTTTTCGCCGCAGCGATCCTGCGACGCAACCCGGACAGCGTGGTGATTCCGTTCGATACGTCGGCGTACGATGCCAAGATCGATCCGAACGATTCGATCCTGAGCATAGCTGAGCGGTTGGCGAAGTACGGGGGTGGTGGAACAGATTGTTCGTTACCGCTGGTAGCTGCCAACCAGAAGCATGCGAAGCGCAAGTTCGCCGGCATCGTTCTCGTTAGCGATAACGAGAGCTGGGTCGGAACAGGACGGCACGGTTCAACCGGTGTAATGACGGCTTGGGAAGCGTTTGTTGCCAACCAGCGCAAGCTGGCAGGTAAGGAAGCAACTCCGAAGCTAGTCAACATCGA
>JBQCJB010000034.1:0-7234 GCA_051953155.1 Aureliella sp.
CAGTGAGACCATACCGCAACAACTGATCGCGATTGAGCTCGATGCGGAGCTGAGGGATAATCACCTGCGGTTCGACCAGCGCATCGGCCACTCCGGGCACTCGCGTCATCTCGGCTTTGATCTGCTCGGCCTTCTGACGGAGCAGGTCGAGATCGTCGCCGAAGACCTTGATGCCGACTTGGGCTTTTACGCCTGAGATCATGTGGGAGATCAAGTGAGCGATCGGCTGTTCGACCGCCGTGACGATGCCAGGAATCTCGGCCATCGCTTCACGAATCTCGACAAGCTGCTCTTCGCGCGAGCGGGGCGAATGCGGATCGAGTTCGATGATGAACTCGCTCATGTTCACCCCTTCAGCATGCTCGTCCAGTTCGGCTCGGCCGGTGCGTCGGGCAAAGCGCTGCACGTCGTCGATCTGCTTCAGCGATTCCTCGACCGTGCGCACGATGGCGTTCGAGGCTGAGAGCGACGTTCCCGGCGGCAGGACGACGTTGAGCTGAATCGTTCCCTCGTTGAAGGGGGGCAGGAAGTCTCGCTCCAAACGCGATACGAATAGCCCTGCAATGGCCACCATGATGAGCGTCACCGCCAAGATGGACTTCGAATACGCGAGGCTGAAGCGAATGACCTTTTCGCCGACGACCTTCAGCCCTCGCAGGACGAAACCGTCATGGCTGTGTCCCCGCGTCTTGTTCTGACCGAGCAACCAGTACGACAGCACTGGCGTGACGGTCAGCGAGACGATCAGCGATGAAAGGATCGAAACGATGTAAGCGATACCCAGCGGCGCGAACAGCTTGCCTTCCATGCCACCGAGCGCAAAGAGCGGGATGAAGACGAGAATGACGACCATCGTGCCAAAGACGATCGAGCGTCGCACTTCGGCACTGGCCCGGTAGACGACTAGCAGCGGATTGAGCGGCCGGGCGGCCGCGCGATTCTCGGCCAAACGCCTGAAAATGTTTTCGACGTCGACAATCGCATCATCGACCAGTTCGCCCATTGCCACAGCGATGCCGCCCAGGGTCATCGTGTTGATCGACAAACCAAAGGCCGCGAAGACCAGGGCGGTCATTACTAGCGACAGCGGAATCGCGGTCAGGGTGATGAAGGTCGTGCGGATGTTCATCAAGAACAGCAAGAGGATGATCACAACCAGTATCGCCCCATCGCGCAGGGCCTCCACTACGTTTTCGATGGCCCGGTCGATGAACGATTTTTGCGAATAGACCGGCACGATCTGCGTTCCCTTGGGAAGCGTCGGCGAGAGTTCTTCGACCGCCCGCATGATCTCGTCGGTTACGAACCGCGTGTCCGCGCCGGGCTGCTTGTTGATCGTCAGCACGACGGCCGGGCCGCCGCGCCAAGCCGACTCGGGCGAGCCGCTGGGTTTCTCAGCGTCGGCCCTTTCAGTGCCGGCGAGCTCAGCGCCTTCGTGCGTGCCGGCGCGAACGAATGCCGAGCTGTCGCCGCGTTTGACCTGGGCGCCTTCGACGACTTCGGCTACCTGAGACAGCAGCACCGGTCGACCGTCGCGAATCGTAACAGGGATCTTGGCTAGATCGCTGAGCGACTGGATGCGTCCTAGCGACCGCACCAGCAGCTCGTTGGGCCCTTGCCGATCGAGGTAGCCGCCGGTTCCGTTTTCGTTGCTTTCGGTGACCGCCTTTTCAACCTCTTCAAGCGTGACGCCGTAGCGAAGCATCGCATCGGGATTGACCAGAACTTGAAACTGCTTGCGCTGGCCGCCCATCGTAAAGACCTGCGAAACACCCGGTATCGTGAGCAAACGCTGCCGCACGACCCAGTCGGCCGTGGTTCGAAGTTCCATCGGATCGATGCTCGGGTCGTTACTCCACATGCCGAGCATCAAAATCTGACCCATGATCGAAGAGATGGGAGCCAGCTGCGGGGCGATGCCGGCCGGCAGGCGATCTTGAACCATCTGCATCCGCTCGGCGACGATCTGCCGGTCGGTGTAGATGTCGGTGCCATAGGCGAATTCGACGTAGATCACCGAGATGCCGACTCCCGATGAGCTGCGGACTGCCTCGACACCGTTGGCGCCGTTCATCGTCGTTTCGATCGGGAAAGTAAAGAGGGATTCGACTTCCTCAGGTGCCATGCCCGGTGCTTCGGTCATGATCACCACCCGGGGACGGTTCAGGTCCGGAAACACATCGATCGGCATTACCGTGATGTGCCACGTGCCGTAACCAATCAGGAACAGCGCGATGGCTATCACGAGCATCCGCTGGCGAAGTGCAAAACGTATTACTGCATTGAGCATCGGAGAGCCATTCCCTTCTAGTGATTGTGGCCTGCGTGCGGATCAGCGCCACCGCCCGACTTGTTCTTGATCGCCATCTGCATCTGATGAGCAGACCGCATGGCGACGACATCGCCGGGGAAAATCGAGCCATCGTTAGCAATCACCGCGGAGCTTTGATCGCGGTACTGGACGTGCACCGGCGTGCGATGGAAGTGAGATCCGTTCTGGACAAACACGTACCAATCGGCTCCATCCTTCACCACCGCTTCGACCGGCAAAACGATTTGATCGGGCCACTGCTCGACCGGAATCTTCAGCTCGAGGCGTTGGCCCAGCCTGTATTTCCAGTTGATGAAGCGTTGGCCCTCGGCATTGGTCGTGTCGCTGAGCACTTCGTTGGGCAGCTCGACGAAGATGGAAAGCTTGCGCGACGTCGGATCGATCGAATTGCCGACGAAAGCAATCTTGAGGCCAGCTACCGTGCCATTGCCGGCAGCCTCCGGAAACTCGGCCGATACAGTCCAACCCTGCTGGGCGGCTGCGGAGACAGCCGCTACATCTTGCTCGAATGCTTTGCCCTCGATGTAGAGCCGGCTGAAATCGGAGAGCGTGCACAGCTTTTCGCCGGCCGCCACCGATTGCCCCTTTTGGACGAGTAAGTCTTCGATCACGAGCGGATGAGCCTGTGGAACCTGCGGTGCCGTAGGCTGGGATGGAATTAAGGACTGCGCCTGGGCCGAGACGGGACGATAGGGCGTTTGACTCAGTCGCATCTCTTCCTTCTCGCTATGCCGATCGAGATCGGGAGCGACGATTTGCAGGTCTTGCAGCAGCTTGCCTTGCTGGCCGATGGCATCGACCTGTCGATCCGACAAGCCATGCAAACGCAGAGCTTCGCGCTGGGCCCGCAGGGAGGCTTCGAGCTTCTCCTTGGCGTAACGGCGGTCGAGCAGCGACTTTCCGGAGATGGCGCCCGACTGGGCCGCTTGCTCCAAGCGAGCCACCTCGCGGTTCTCGACCTCCAGTTCGCTGAGCGTTTTCAAATACAGCGTCTGCGTTTCGACCAGATCTTCGTAGGTCAGCCGCACATCGAATAGCAGATTGCCCGGCATGACCGCTTCACCGGTGACGGCATGGACGTGCGTGACGATTCCACTGAGCGGCGAGGAGACGACGATCTGGCTTCGTCCGGGCTTGGGCACGATCACCGCGGGCACGGAGATAGTGCGCCAAAAAGTAGTTAATTGAATCGGCCTCGCGTAATCGGCGGTGAGTCCCAAATTGGCGCGAGCCTGCGGGGTCAATTCGAGCGACGATTCTTCGCTATGACCAGGTTCATGCGCATCGTCATGCCCCGCGTGGCCTTCTGCCCCGTGGTCATGACCGGCATGATCTCCTCCGCCTTCGACGTCAGCTGCGGCGTTGCGCCGCGCGGCGAGCGTTGCATCCACCCAGCCCGACATAGCAGGCCACCACCACGGATACGACATACCCACCACTACGATTACCAAAGCCGCGACGGCGACCTTGATCCAGGTAGTCTTTGAAATGTTCGATAACATAACGGCACTTGCCTAAGGATGATTGTCAATGAACTGTAGATACTCAGTGGGCTGTTTAGGAAACCCGTTGCATCAGCGCGGGACACCTGCCGTGGGGCCTGGCGAAAACCGCTGTTTCTCCAAGGGAAAATGACAGCCGTTCAAAAGGGTCAGATGCGGTGAGCGTCCACGGCACTGCTATCCCCCGCTTGCGCGTCGGGTTACACGAGATCGCAGCTTTAGAACTAGCGAAGCGCGCGGAGATCCCTGGTAAGTCAAACGGCTAACTAACTCGCTGCGGACAAAGAAGACGCCGCTCGAGCGATCAAACCTGCCAAGTTTGAAGAAGGGCGCAGAGCGCGACCGAAGTGCGAGAGCGCACACAAGAGGCTTCCGCGGCTGAGCTGTGAGACTCAAGCTGCAAAAGAATGCGCTTCGCTGGGGTGTGCGTTAAAGTTGTATCAAGCGCGAGCAGAAGCATAGGGAGCTGAACCGACGTGCAATCGCCGGCTACATAGGTGCAGGCGATGCCTTGACAATTCCCCGAATCGTCGCAGGGGCATGAGTCATCGGAGGCGGGTACTGTGTCGGGAGAGTGAGAATGACCAGCCGGCGTGTGTGCATTTTGATGGCCGGCTTGGTGCACCTTGCTGCCGCAGCATGCCTTGTTATGGCAAGCGCTTTGCGGGCCTTTCGCAACTGCGCAAGTTTGGCCACTCGCGGCAGAAATTCCTGCCTCAGGATAGCCAAGCGCATGTCCATGATGGCCACAGCATCCCAGCACGGCATGCGCGGCAAACGCGAGCAACGTCAGGATATGTGTGGCGGATGGAAACACTGTAGACCAGCCGTAAAAATGGGTAGCAAGGGCAACCAGGAATTGTTTCGATCGCTTGCGATCCGGTCAAGCCCGCCGAATGTAACTGCGGCGGGCGATTTATGTAAATGGCACTAGTAGTTTCGCGGTTCGCCGAGCGGCACTATTGCTGGCTAAAGGTCTGTCCGCGAAGGCTGTCATCGCCGCTTTGATCGATCACTGGATCAAGCGCGCCGGTCAGGACGAAGCCATCGAGTTTGGCCTGAGCCTGGGCCAATTGCGTTTGGGCAGCAACGTATTGAAGGTTGGTATCGAAGTAAGTTCGACGAGCGACCAGGACTTGGATAAAACTCGTCTCGCCCGACTGATACGCGAGCTCGGCCAGCTTCAAGCCCTCGGCGGCGCTGGGAAGTATCTCCTGGGAATACTTGGCGACTGCCGCGGAAGCCGTCTCAAAGTCGCGCGAGACAATTGCCAGGCGAGCTTTGATCGCGTTTTCAATGCGTTGCATTTCCAGCGTCGCGCGAGTGAATTCGGCTCGAGCGGCAGCAATGTTCCCCTGATTCTTGTTGAAAACCGGAATTGGCGCACCGACCTGCAGATTGATGATGCTCGCATTGGTGCCGTTGTCGACGCCGGCGGCGAGCTGCGTCGTCACATTGGGTATGGCTTGAACCTCCTGGCGTTCAAGATTGGCCCGTGCCCGGTTCACGCGTGCCTGAGCTGCACTGTATTCCGGGCTGGCAGAGACTAGTGAAGCACCGAGCTGGTCCCAGTTGATCGCCTGGAAATCGTGAGGCAATTCGCCTTCGAGTTCGGTTTGCTGGAGCGTCGGGTTTCCGGTCAGCGCTGCCAGTTGGCGCCAAACGGCAGCCTGAGTCTGAAGGGCTTGCTGTAAAGCGAGTTCGACTTCGCTGCGCTGGACGCTCGATTGCAGGACGTCGACCTGAGAGCCTTCCATAGCTTGCTTGCGGAGTTGGGCCAGCTTTAGGCCCTGGTTTACCACACCCCGGAACTCTTGGATGAGGGCGATGCGTTTTTGAGCGGCTAGCGCATCGTAGAACGCGGTGCGCACATCAGTGGCCACGCGCATGCGCTGCGCTTCGAGCTCGAGCAATTGCGCTCGTGCGGCGGCGTTGAGCACTTGACGGTTGAGCTGGAGTTTGCCACCAGTGACGAACTCTTGCTCGACAAACGCCATGTGCTGGTCGGTGCCTTTGTCGGCGATCTGCTGCCCCTGGTAGCCGGCCGTCGGGTTGGCGCGGAGGCCGACTTGCGTGCGGAAGCCGGCGGCCTTTTGAGTTGTCGCCGCTAGTTCGCGAATCGTCGGATTGTTGGCCATGGCCATCGACTCCAGATCCTGGAGCGTCATGCGCCCCGGGGCTGGTTCGGCCACAGGCGGGTGCACCATTTCCGCATCGCTGGCCGTCGGCGGGACGGGGGCGGGAACGGCAACTGCGGCAGGTGGTGTTTCTGCTTTCTGAGCTACCACCGCCGAATGAGCCGCGGGGACGACGGCTGCGCCCGCCGCTGGGTCGGTTGCTGCCGCAGGCACGCTACTCGCCGCTGGCGGCTTCGGCTTGGTCGCTGCGATAGGTTCACTAGCAGGCCATGGTTGGCCATCGGCCGGCGAATTCTTTCGAAACGGTGTGGTGGTGCCACAGCCGGTGGCGGCCACCATCGAAAGCAACCAGATGCCGACGCGCGGCGCAGGATGAGTAGTGCACACGATGACCTCGAACGGGTAATTGCCTGGAGCAGATTCGATACTTAAGAAAGCCACGTCGTGTCGTGGCTGAGCTCAAATCCTGAGGGGCAATATTCGCCAGTCTGAAGAGCTCGTGCACCGGTGGACGAACCTGTTGCCAGTCGTGCCGGAGGCAGCGCACCGCGCGTGAGCGCACGGCTGTGAAAAAGCGCACGCATCGAGATTGGCGTTAGCAAACGGTCTGAGCGCCGACTTCCCTACGCCACGGCACACCGGGCACTCTGGACTTTTGCACGGTCCGCAAGGCTGTACGCCGTCGGAACTATGAGTGTCCGTTGCATGGCTGCAGCAGTGATGAGCGCATCCAACATGCTCCGCCACACCTTCCACTTCAAATTTGCCGTGATGACACAGGCAAATGTGGGAAGGCAGCAGCGTCAATAGCCAAGCCACCATCGCGAGCATGCGACTTATTTTCGAGAGCGGCTTGACCATGATCGGGACTCGGAATGCGCAGCGTTTCATTAAGTCTATCCGTTGCTCTGATCGGCTAATCTGGCACTGGGCAATGCGGTGTTTTGCGAGAAAAGTGCGAGAGAAGCGTCGACGCCTTGGCTACTTTTCGCAGTCTGCGTAGCCTGTCTCTGATGCGGCGCACCATCGAGTCTGTCTGCAAAATTCTGCACAATCTCGCGAAACGCTAGCGGAATTTCCTTGACCCTCTACCGCGCGGCATCTCCAATCTTCCGCGAGGGGTAAAAACTTCTTTTCATCAGGAGAGACCATGAAGATTTCGTTTCTGGTTGTGGCTACGGCTGTTGTTTCGATGGCTGCAGCGCTTCCGCTCCAGGCCCAGCACCTCCATCAGCACGGCAACCATTTTGACGTGCATCAGA
>JBQCJB010000035.1:0-2048 GCA_051953155.1 Aureliella sp.
AATCGATCGATCCGCGAGCGCTGCAGGCTATGATGACCATGAACGGAGGCGAACCGGTGACGGCGTTGCCGGAGCCAGGCCGCGATCCGAAAAAGGTGGTCAACTCGCTAGGTAACTAAGCATGCGTAAGAGTCTGGGACGGGTCGCAGCCTGGTTGTTAGCTGGGCTGTCGACCGTCGCCCTCGTCCAAAACGCCTGGTACTGGACGCAGTTGCCGGCGCGGGTCGCGACGCATTTTGACGCTCAAGGACGAGCCAACGCATGGATGAGCAAAGATGCGGCGACCGCGCTGATGATCGGGCTGCAGGTCGGCGTGCCGCTGCTTTTGGTCGGCGTCGCCAGCCTGACCGCGCTGGTGCCTAACTCGCTGATCAGTTTGCCGAACCGCAAGTTTTGGTTGGCCCCTGAGCGGCGGAGCGAGACGCTGGCGACGGTTCGCGGCTCGCTCATTTGGATCGCTTGTGCGCTCTCCGCGTTCACGATGTTCTGTTCCCACTTGACGTTTCTGGCCAACCGGAACGCTGCCCAGCTGCCGGTCGGCTGGATGTGGCTGGCGCTCGCCCTTTTCAACGCGGTAATCTTGGGCTTGGTCGCTCGTCTCTTCTGGCGGTTTCGACTGCCGCAGGCGAGCCGGCCGCTGCGGTGAACCTTTGCGACGCTAGAATGTCTCAAAGTGCGTCATCTTCCGTGCATCCGCGCCGCCTGTCACCACCATGAGCCCAGCTGCTGAAACCGTTGCGCCCCGAGTTCAACATCCGCGTTGGGGCGTCGTGTGCATGCTGCTGTCGATTGCATTTTTCAGCATCAACTCGCTCACCCTCAGATCCCTATCCCAGGTCGACGTCAGCCCTTGGGTGGCACTGCTGTTTCGAGCTTCGGTGGGCATGGCCTTTGTGGCGATCGTCTTTCGGTCGGGGGAGCGCGTGAATTTTCGGCGCGCCGCGACCGATCGGCTCTTGGCCAGCCGTGGCTTGCTGGGCGTGCTCGGAACGGTTGCTTACTACTTCACAATTGCGAAGTTGGGAGCCGGGAAAGCGACGCTGATCAGCAACACCTACGTCGTTATTGCCGCATTGCTGGCAGTGTGGTTACTCAAAGAATCGTTCAACGCCAGCAAGCTGGTCGCGAACGTGCTGGCCTTGATCGGCCTGGGACTATTGATTGCTGCGCCGGGGCAGTTGGCGCTTTTTGGCTGGTACGAAGCCTTGGCCGTGTTGGGCGCCGTGGCGGCGGCCGGCACGGTCATCATCATCCGTCAGTTAACGCGGACTGAAACGACGGCGACGATCTACACGTCGCAGTGTGTGTATGTGCTCGCTGGATCGCTTCCCTTTGCGATCGTCGAACTGCAGCGGCAGTCGCTGGGGCTGGCGAGCCTGGTCGTGTTGGTACTGGCCGGCATCAGCGCAACGGTGGGCCAATTGGCCATGACCGAGGGCTTTCGCCACCTGACAGTCGCTGCCGGCGGAGCCTTCCAGATCTGCGTGCCGGTCGTCATCGCTGTCGGCGGCGGTTTCTTCTTCGGTGAAACGTTTACCAGTTCTCAGGTCGCTGGGGCGATGCTGATCCTGGCGGGTTGCTACTGGGTAACGGTCGTCCGCTGACAAGCCCGCGGCGACGCCGCTTGAGCGGCTGACTATTTGTTCGCAGCGTCATCCGGCTTGGGCTGCGGCACAGCTTCGGCTCCGTCCGCGGCTTCCGTGGGCGGTTCCAGTTCCATGATGTCGACACCGTTTTCAGCGTCGGCATCGCCGGCCCCGGGAGCAAAGGGACTGTCGGGTCGGATGGGAGCACCGCCACCACCGAGCGCCTGGTAGGCGTTGACGATCGAGGTCAGTTGCCGCTGCTTGGTTTCGACGATGACGGTTCGAGCTTCCATCATGTCGCGTTGGGCGAGCAGCACGTCGATATATTCACCGCGGGCGGTTTGGAACAGGTCGGTGGCCACTTCGACCGACCGTTCGAGAGCTTGCAACTGCTCTTTCTTGATGATGATGCTCTGGCCGTAATTCTGGACCGCGGTGATGTAGTTGATCACTTCGGTGAAC
>JBQCJB010000036.1:0-2783 GCA_051953155.1 Aureliella sp.
TTGCTGGCCCTGAACGACGGTCAGGTGTGGATTTTCTTGGCGCTGAAGTATCTCGGGACGATACTCGCCTGCACGACCATGCTGGTCGTCTATCGCGTCAACTTCTCGCTCGGTATCAGCATCGCCACAGTAACCGCCTGCTTTCAAGCGATGCTGCTGGTCTTTCTGCATTACGCCTGAGCGCGAGCGCGCCGTTTGAAAATTAAAGTTTTCTTGCGGCGTCTTTATTAAAGAAATCTTTGTGCCAACAAGCTTACGCCTGCTCTGTCGCGACGGCTGGCCGTCTATTACGATTGGTCGTCAACTCGCGACCGCGTTTGCGCGGCGTGGCGAGCAGATCTTTTCGTAATTTGGTTGGCACAACTGCCAACTTGCAAGAATGCTCCCGGCGTTGGCCGGTGGAGCACGGAATCAGGTCGCTGAATCGTTTCGGAGATTGGCAGAGTATGGCAATCCGTTTTGAGTGCAGCGGGTGTGGCGTCAAACTGAGCGCTCGCGAGGACTGGGCGGGCAAAACCGGCAAGTGTCGCAAGTGCGGAACTGCCTTCGTCGTTCCGTCGGCCGCGCCGACTCCGACTTCGAAAACCGACTCAGTCACTTCAGAAGATTTGGCTCGAGCCTTCGGCCTGCCGATCGCTCGCTCGTCACCGAGCCTTGGATATCGGTTATCGCTGGTCGCGGTTGCGTTGGTAATGTTATTGCTACCGCTGATTTATTTATGCCTGGTCGCCGCGGTCGCCGCCGCGGGAATTAGTTATGGATTTTATGGACTGAGACTGTTCGAAAATCCGCCGCAAGGAAGACGCGGGACCGGTTTGCTGATGTTGTATCTCGGGCCGCTGGTCATTGCGGCCATCGTCGTCGTCTTCATGATCAAACCGTTTTTCGCGCGCCCGCCGCGCTCGGGCAAACCGCGCTCGCTCCTGCCCGAGACGCAACCGGTGCTGTTCGACTTTGTCGCCAGAATCTGCCGGGCTGTTGGCGCGCCGGTCCCAAAACGCATCGACGTTACGGCCGACGTCAATGCGTCAGCCAGTTTCCGTAGAGGCTGGTTGAGCCTGGTTCAATCCAGTGACCTGGTGCTGACCATCGGCATTCCTTTAGTCAAAGGCCTCGACGCGCGCGAATTGGCAGGCGTGCTCGCCCATGAATTCGGGCATTTCACACAGGGCGTCGGTATGCGGCTGACGTATATCATTCGCTCGATCAACCTGTGGTTTGCGCGAGTCGTCTATCAGCGAGACCGCGCGGACGAGTGGCTCAAGCGGACGGCCAAGGGGAGCGATTATCGAATCGCCGTCATTTTGCACCTGGCCATTGCCATGGTGGCGGCGACGCGCGGCGTGTTGTGGTTGTTCATGATGTTCGGCAATGCCGTGTCGAGCCTGTTGATGCGGCACATGGAATACGATGCCGACCAGTACGAAGTACGTTTGTCCGGGAGTGACTGCTTTGTCGGCACCTTTGCCAAACTGCGGCGGTTGGGGCTCGCGCACGCGCAGTCGCTATCGGAGTTGCAGCAGTTCTTTCTCGATGGCAAACTGGTCGACGACTTGCCCGAGCTGATTTGTCTGAACCGCGACCAGCAGTCCGAGGAGATTGTCACGGCTCTGGCGGCGAGCGTCGAGGAGGAAAAGGGCAACTGGTATGACACTCACCCCACCGACCGCGATCGCATCGCCGCTGGCAAAAAGTTAAAAGCCGACGGCATTTTCAAACTCGACGCGCCGGCCGGAGCGCTTTTCCATGATCTGGACGGTTTGTCTAAGGCCGTTTCCAAGGATTACTACCAGGCCACCTTCGAGGACCAGTTCCGGGAAGATATGCTCGCCAGCGTCGAGCAATTGACCTCCTTCAAACAGGCGTCCCAAGCGGCAAGCGATGCGCGGCAGCGGATGTTCGGAAAGAGCTTTACGAACCTCCGCGTGATGCATCTGGGTCAGCCCACCGATCAGGCACAGCCCTTGTCGGTTTCAGCGGGACAGCTTCGCGCTGCCCGAGACGAAATGGACACGCGCAAAGCCGAATACGAACGCGCCAGCCAAACATTTGACGCTGCGGACACGAAGTGGCTGAAAGGCAATCAGGCTCTCGCGCTCAGCCGCTGTGGGGTCGCGCTCAAAGCGGCCGACTGGCAGGAACTGCCGATCGCTTCCCACGAGGCAATCGCGGCGGCGACCCGTCAAGCGCAAGGTGAATTGGCTGCGTTGCACGAGCAGCTTCTGGCGTACGAAAAGTCGTTCGCTGCCCGCGTCGGTGGCGCGGTGCAGTGGCTGTTCACCCGCTGCCGAGAAACAGGCGATGCCGAACTGTCGTCCGCACTCGAGCGGGCTAGTCGCGTGCTGCGATGCCTGGCCGCGACCGATAGTACGCACCGCGCGGTGCTCGATCTGCGCAACGACTGCGCGTCGCTGATGGCAGTTTTTGCCACGACCTCGGGCGGCCAAAAAATCACCAAGGCTCACGTCCCCGTGATCCAGGAACATGTCGGCCGCATCACCGCCAAGGTCAATGAAATCCTTCAAAAATTCGCGTCGATCCCCTACCCGTTCGAACATGCTAGTGGCCCCATCCCCATGGGGACCTACCTAGCGCCGGAGGCGACGGGGGAATTGGATCCGGATCAGGCCTTGGAAACTGCCCAAGGATTGTTGGGGCGTTATCAATACGCGTACTTCCGCAGCATCGGTACGTTGGCGGCGATCGTCGAGCAAGTCGAAGCCGCCGCCGCGTCCGAACCGGCTTCGTTCGCTGAGCCGCACGCATCCGCGGCCGCGCTGGCT
>JBQCJB010000037.1:0-4028 GCA_051953155.1 Aureliella sp.
CATCATTCGCGAAGAAATCGGCTGGGATCGGCGACTGATGGTCGACGCCAATCAGGTCTGGGACGGCGGGCACGCACTCGAGTGGATGCGTGATGTGGCACCCTGTAAACCCTGGTTCATCGAAGAACCCACCAGCCCCGACGACATCCTCGGTCATGCCGCAATCGCCAAAGCCGTCGCGCCGATTTTAGTGGCCACTGGAGAACACTGCGCCAATCGCATCATGTTCAAACAGTTCCTGCAAGCCGAAGCCATCGGCGTCTGCCAGATCGACAGCTGTCGGCTGGGAGGCGTCAACGAAGTCCTGGCCGTGATCTTGATGGCTGCGAAATTTGGAGTGCCCGTCTGCCCGCATGCCGGCGGCGTGGGACTGTGTGAATACGTCCAGCATCTTTCGATCTTCGATTACGTGTGCGCCAGCGGCTCGCTGGAAAACCGTTTGGCCGAATACGCCGGCCATCTGCACGAGCACTTCAAGGATCCGGTCCAGATGAAGAACGGTCGGTATGTGCCTCCGACCGCTCCGGGCTACAGCATCGAAATGTGGCCGCAGTCGATCGAGCGCTACGCGTACGCCGCGCCGGATCGCCCAGCAACATAAGCCGCGTTTTTTAAACTGCCCAGTCTCGCGACGCGCGGCTTCGCAGCAGATTGGCCTCGGCGTCGTCGACGAATTCTTCCTTCACTGGATCGATCGTCAGTTTTCTGCCGAGGATCCAGGCAATGGCTGCCGCGTGGCAAGCAATATGCGAGCGGCGCATGACCTCGGGGTTGGCTGCGGTGGTTCCGCGCGAACGCATGCAGTCGAAGAAGTTGCGGGCGTGCGCGGACACGTCCAGGCCGCGGACGCGCTTCGTGCCTTGAGGCAATTTCTTCTGCAAGGATTCCGGCTGGACGACGATCTCTCCTTCGTCGCCCGTTTCAACCCAACCCTCCTCGCCGATGAACCGAACTGGGCAGGTACCCAGCCGCGTGATGTAGTGCGGAGCGCGGTCGCCGAAGGGAGTCGGCAGAAAATCGATGACCAGCCGCACGCCATTGGCATAGTGGCAAACGATATTCTTCTCGCTCGGTTCGTAAGTGAGCGGGAGCGTGTCGTCGGCCTGATTGGCCCACTGGCACAAATCGACTGTGTGGGCTCCCCAGTCGAGCAAGCGGGCTCCGGAATCGAAGTCCCATTGTCCGCGCCACTTTCCATCGCAGTACTGTTGGTTGAAAGGGCGCCACGCCGCCGGCCCCAACCAGAGGTTCCAATCGACGACGTCCCGCGCTGGCGTGGGTTGTGCCGGCAACCAAGTGTTGTCCAGCGTGGGCATATAGACCGAGGCGTGCATCGTTTGCAGTTTGCCGAGCTTGCCCGAGTGAACCCACTCGACCGCTTGCTGAAAATTCGGAACGCTCCGCCGCTGCGTGCCGGCTTGGAAGACGCGTTTCTCGCGGCGCATGGTCTCGGCCAGTTCCTGGCAGGCCGCGATCGTGATCCCGCAAGGTTTCTCGCTGTAGACATCCTTGCCTGCTTTGGCCGCCGCGATCGAAGCCGCCGCGTGCCAGCGGTCGCCGGTAGCGATCAACACCGCATCGATGTCGGAGCGATCGAGCAACTCGCGAAAATCCCGGTAGAGCTTGCAAGTGTTGTCACCATAGTGCTGGTCGACCAAAGCTTTGCCGGCGTCGCGACGCTTGGCTTGCACATCGGCAATCGCCACGCAGCGCACATCTTCAAACGGCAGTATGGCCTTCAGGTCATACGTACAGCGCGGGCCGATGCCGATGATACCGAGAGAAATCTTTTCGCTGGCCGCCGTCGCCCCCTCGCGCCCGAGTACATGGGCTGGAACGATCGTCGAGGCAGCCACGGTAGCAGCCAAGCCCGTGCGCAGGAAATCCCGACGCGTGGATGAAACTGGATCGGCCATCGAAGAATTCTCCTTGAGTCGTCTGGAGGCGGGAAAGTCAGCAGCCACTCCGCCAGCGGCAGCTGCGGCTTTTGGGGGTTCACGCTATGTTACCCTGCCGGCGATCCAATTTCTTCACCACGGATACTTCACCGTGGAAGCTGGCTTACTGCGCGCAGGCAGCGGTGGACCGACCGAGCTGGCGTCGGTGCGGCGCGGGCCAGCGCTCACTGTTGGGAGGTGGCGCTCGACGGGAAGAAGGCCACACGCACGTCGTCGATGAAGTGGCCCCCGAAAACGTCGGTGCTCGAAAGATGTTCGCGGCGGCCGTGGGCAATCGCGAAGCGGAGCAGCAGGTATTCGGTGCCGGCGGGCAGACGCAGTTCCGTAAAACTGTCTTGCCAGGTCGACGGGTCGCGGTCGAGGATCTCGCAGTTGCGGTGGCTCGTTGCCAAAGCGAGCGAGGCCAGATTGGCGGCGCCGTCTTGGGTGGCGCCGCTGGTCGCCGTCTCGCGGTCGAGCGCGTAAATGGACAGGCTGCCGTGATACTCCTCTGTCAGAGGCGCGACGATGGAATTGAAACGTGCGGCAACTTGAATAACGCTTTCCCCAGCCTCGATTGCCGAGTCAAAACTTCGCACGTCGACCAGGCGATAGATCTCCGCGATGTAGCCTCCTCGAACGGGCTTGCCTTCGTAATCGGCGCGGAGGAGGCGCACCATGCGGTTGCCGCTGGCGGGCTGCACATCGGCGACCGGGCCGGTCAGTTCGGCATAGTCGCCGCTCCACACGTCGGGCCGCGCCGGGACGCCCTTGGGCTGGATCTGCGAATTCAATTCAAAAGTCTCTTCGATCAGACCGACCAGTTTGTCGCTCCGCGGCTTCCACCGCGGGACCGAATAGGCCCAAGCCATCGACGAACAGACGATCCCGACCACCAGACCGAGGATCACGCCCGAGAGCGGTCGCAGCGCCACGCGGGCCGTTGCCAGGCTGTCTGCAGGAGCGTTGAAAACCGGTGCGGCCTTTGCGCGACTGTCGGAACACAACAAATCGGTCGCAGCCGGACAGCCCGCTGCCAACTCGGTCAGCTTGGCATCGATCGTCGCCAGATCGCGCAGCCGCCGCCGAGCCTGGGCGCTCGAGCGCAGCAGTTCGCGGAGCTGCACCGCCTCTGCATCGGTTAACCGGCCGTCGAGATAGCGTTCCAGCAGTTTTTCATCGCCTGCGTTCATAGCGTTCGAATCGCTCATAACTCGAGGGAACCTGCGGCTTGCTCCGCCAATGATTTTTCGACGCATCTCAGCAACTCCATGCGGATGCGTGCCAACAGCTGGTAAAGAGAATTGTCGGTCCTGCCCAGCCGCTCTGCCAAGACCTTGATGGTGGTTTCCGAGCAATAAGCAGCCAAGACCAGCTGGCGACGCTCAGCCGGCAATTTTTCGACGCACGCATCCAGTGCGGCCATCTGATGTTGCCTGAGCGGCATTTCCTCGGCTCCCTCCTCGGCCAGTAATTGAATGGTGGCTTCATCCAGCACCAAACGATCCCGGGCGTACTTGCGACGGAACTTGAGGATCTCGAAACGGGCGATCAAACAGGCCCAACGCGCAAAATGAGTCCGGTCGGCCAGCGATGTGAACTTTTTCCATGCGACCAGGCTCACTTCCTGCATGACCTCGTCGACGTCGGCCGCCCGCGGCAAGCACGCGCGAACATAGGCGCGCAACTCGGGCTCGTGATGCACGAACAGCCGCAGAAAGTCTGCACTCGTATCTTCGGTGCCACTCATGGTCGCGACGCTTATTTCAAGTCGAAGTTGAATTCGTTCTTCTCACCGGCGACGACTTCCGCGGTCAGCTGGGAACTGGCTGGGTTCTGGTACTTGGCCGGCAAGAAGGGGACGCGAGACGGCGCAGTCTCCTCTTTGGTGACGAAGCCTTTTTCCTCCATCGCAGAGACCTCTTTGCGCATCAAACGCTCGAGTTCCTCCTCGCTCATGCCGTTGGGAGGCACATATTTGGAAACGGTCACCAGGTGGTGCCCGGCCACAGCGCCATCGAGCGCTTCGGTCGGCCCCAGTTGAGTCTTAATAACATACTTGCCGCTGGCGTCGGTCTCTCCCAGTCCGAG
>JBQCJB010000038.1:0-2388 GCA_051953155.1 Aureliella sp.
TGGGCTGCCGGACCGCGATTTCGATGCGCTGTTTACCAAGGACCGGCCGGTCATTTTCGCCTTCCATGGCTATCCCTGGCTGATCCATCGTCTGACGTACCGCCGCACCAATCACAAGAATTTACACGTCCGCGGCTACAAGGAAGAAGGCACTACGACGACTCCGTTCGACATGGTCGTGCTGAACGACCTGGACCGCTTTCACCTCGTAGAGGATGTGATCGATCGCTTGCCGCAGTTGGGCGCGCGGGCCGCCTATTTCAAACAGGCGGTGCGGGAAAAACTGATCGAACACAAACAGTACATCAATCGCTATGGCGACGACATGCCAGCGATCAGCGGCTGGAAGTGGGGGGCCAAGAACGCCGCCCCGTCCGCCAAGACTTCGACCGAGGGTGACAACGTCTGAAAGTGGAAGGACGGTCCCCGCGATGCCCAAGCTGCTCCTACTGAACGCAGGCTCCAGCAGTCTGAAGTGCACGGTTGTCGATTCATCCAGCGGAAATGTATTGTCCTACGGAGTGGCCGACTGGGCCGGACCGGTCACGCATTACCACTATTCGACAGCCGATGGCCGCCGGCGCTCCGAAGATGTGGTTTGGAAAGGGCACGCGGCCTCGCTGGCGCGGTACGTCTTCGACCTGACGCAGGCCGACGACAGGCTGCTGGCGGACAGTACGGCTCTGGCGGCCGTAGGACATCGGATCGTGCATGGCGGTCCCTTTACTTCGTCGGTTTTAGTGACGCCGGAGGTTCGTCAACGCATCCAGGCTTTGGCGGATTTGGCGCCGCTGCACAATCCGCCCAGCCTGGAAACCTTGGCAGCCGCCGAAGCTGAATTTTCGCTGGTACCGCACGTGGCAGTCTTTGACACGTCGTTCCATGCGACGCTGGCCCCTGAGGCCAGCACGTATCCAGTGCCCGAAGCCTGGACGCGCGAGTGGGGCATACGGCGCTACGGCTTTCATGGGCTCAGCCACGCCTACTGCGCCCGCCGCGCCGCCGAAATGCTCCGGCCAACCGTACAGCCGCTGCGGTTGGTGATCTGTCATCTAGGCCACGGATGCTCGGCCTCGGCGGTCCGGGGCGGACGTTGCGTTGACACGACCATGGGCTTTACGCCCCTGGAAGGATTGATGATGGCCACGCGGTCCGGCTCGATCGACCCGAGCATCGTTTTTTATGTTCAGCGCCACCATGGACTCTCGGCTGAGCAAGCCGAACAGGCTCTCAATCGACAATCGGGCTTGCTGGGCGTGTCGGGTGTTTCCGCAGACATGCGGCAGGTTCTGGCCGCCGCCAAAACGGGACACGCGCAGTCCGAACTGGCACTCGGAATTTACACGCACCGAGCTCGCAGCGCGGTCGGTGCACTGGCAGTGGCCTCAGGAGGCATCGACGCGCTGGTCTTCACTGCCGGGGTCGGGGAGCGTTCGGCCGAGATTCGAGCGCAGGTATGTTCCGGCCTGGAGTGGCTCGGCCTGGAGCTCGATGCCGAGGCCAACACCAAAAGCCAACCCGATGCGGACATCGCCACCAGCTTCTCACGAGCGCGGATCCTCATTATCGCCACGCGCGAAGATGTCACCATGCTGCGCGAGGTGAACCGAGTCCTCGAATCAACGATCAATCCGACATGCGCAGCCCACAGCGATTGAAATTGCAGGAGGACTCGATCATCCATCACGAACAAGCTCACGACGCCCCCCTGGCAACGGAAGATCCTAAAAGCACGAATGCCAACATCAGTCTTGCGGACGAAGAGGCGGTCAAACAGGTCCTGGTGCGGACGGTGCTAGGCCTGTGGGATATTGTCAACGACCTCACGCGTCTGCGTCCGACAAAGCAGGAGCGCTTCCGCGTCACCATCTTCGGCTCGGCCCGCGCCCAACCCGGAACGTTCGCTTATGACGAAGTCAAACGCGTGGCTGCGGCCCTGGCCGAGCTCGGCTGCGACATTGTCACCGGCGGCGGACCGGGGCTCATGCAAGCGGCCAACGAAGGCGCAGCTCTGCATGATGCGACCCGAACCCATTCGACCGGCATTCGCGTTCAACTGCCGTTTGAACAAGACGTCAATCCCTTCGTCGGCCAGGCGTTCGAGCACAAGACGTTCTTTACGCGATTGCACCATTTCGTGCTGACCTCCGACGCGTTCGTCGTCGCCCCTGGCGGGATCGGAACGGTTCTCGAATTGATGATGGTCTGGCAACTCTTGCAAGTCCGCCATGTGCGCGAAGTGCCTTTGATTCTCGTTGGCAAAATGTGGAGCGGCCTGATCGACTGGGCGCGCACGCAACTGCTGACGACCGATCCACCGCTGGCCAGTGCCGACGATATTGCCTTGCCGCGCTGCGTCAAAACGGCTGACGAAGCCATTGCCATCCT
>JBQCJB010000039.1:0-3798 GCA_051953155.1 Aureliella sp.
GATCGCCCGCGGCAGCAGCAGCGACGTAGCGGCCGCCACCATGTGCGAATTGGCTCGCCGACGGACACAGTTGACGCCTGTCTCCGAGGTGCGCGTCGGTTACGTAGCCGTTCGCCGACCGAACGTTGCCGAAACACTCGACTGGCTGGCCTCGACGTCGGCCAGCCTCCTCGTCGTGCAACCGCACCTTCTCTTTGAAGGTGAGGTCATGCAGAGCTTGCGAGCGGCAGTCGACCAGCGCCGCTCGGCGGACGCATCGGCGGTGGCCATCGGCACCAGCCCGCGTCCTCGCGTTTGGGCCGTCTGCCAGCCGCTCGGCTCGAAGGTCGACGATTTCCAGGACGATCGACTCGCCCGCGTGCTGGCTCAACTGGTCGCCGAGGCCCTGCTTGCTTACCGCAGCTCAGGCGTGTAACCTCTTCCTTCGAACGCTCAAACGATTACCGGAGTGTTCAACCAGCAGTTTGCCTAAGGCTTTGCCAGTTCGTTTTCCTGCCGGAGAGACGCCAAGATGTCGGATCGCATTCGCTTTGTGATGATCGGTGGTTTTTTGGGCGCGGGCAAGACGACGACCTTGGCGCAGCTAGCTGCCCATTACCAGGGACAGGGCAAGCATGTCTGCATCGTTACCAACGACCAGGCGGCCGATCTGGTCGATACGCATTTGCTCAAGAGCTACGGATACGACGTCGAGGAAGTCGCCGGTTCCTGCTTCTGCTGCAACTTCAATGGCCTGACCGACGCGATGGGCGAGTTTGAAAAGCGACAGCGGCCCGACATCATCCTGGCCGAGCCCGTCGGCAGTTGCACGGATTTGGTTGCGACGGTTGCGCTACCCATGATGCAATTGCTCGGGGAACGCTTTGAGATCACCCCCTACGCCGTCGTGCTCAAGCCGAGCCACGGCCTGAAAATTCTCTCGGGCACCGGCCGCGGTTTCTCTCCCAAAGCCGAATACATTTTCCGAAAGCAACTCGAAGAGGCGGATGTACTGCTGATCAATCGCATCGACGAACTGGCGGCCGAAGAGGTCGACCGCCTGGAACAACTACTGAAAGAACAATTCCCCGGCCGGCCGATCGTGCGCATGTCGGCCAAGACTGGCGCAAATCTCGATCAACTGGTCGACGCGCTCGAGCAACCCGCCCAACCCCGCGCGCACACGATGGAAGTTGATTACGACGTCTATGCCGAGGGTGAAGCAGAACTGGGCTGGCTGAACGCCAGTGTCCTCGTCACCTCGGAAAACCCTTTTGAACTCGACCAATTGCTGGTCGATCTCATCGATGAGTTGCAGCAGCGACTGGAGCAGGCCCAAGCCGAGACGGCTCACCTGAAAGTCATCGGGCAGGCCGACGGCAACTCGGCGGTCGCCAATCTGGTCAGCAGCGACACACCGGTCACTCTCTCATTGGCCAGCGAGTTTCGCACGCGGCAGGCCGAACTGGTCGTCAATGCTCGCGTCGCCATCGATCCAGCTGTTCTGCAAGAACTGGTGGAAGCCGCGGTGGCCGAGATCGGTCGTCGCTATCAAGCAAAGGCCGAGGTAAATTCGGTGCAGAGCTTCCGTCCCGGTCGCCCGGTGCCGACGCATCGCGTTCAAGCTTGAAGCAGCTGGTAGCGGTCGCGCGAGCCACTCATCGGCTGACCGCTTTGTAGTGCGCCTGCAGCAGCCGGCGGAACGCGGGATCGCGCGGCTGCTGCGTTTCGACGAGCGCCATCTGCAATTGCTCCCCCTCGCCGCGGCTGGCCCAATTGACTGGCACGGGCATGGCCGCGATGAGGTCGTCCCGATCGGCCAGCGTGGGACCGTCGAGCATCACGATCAAACCTTCCGGCCGCTTGGTATGGAGCGTGATCCACGGCTCGTCTCGCCCGGAGAGCATAAATTTGGCCGTCGTCTTCTCGTCCCAGCGCCATCGTCCCGTCGCGCCGGTTTGATGAACGCTTTGCACCAGCACCGACAACGTTTCGGCGGGCCACACGATCTCACGGCCAGCCGGAAAGCCCTTGCGGAGCATGTGCCAGCGTTGGCCGAGGACTTTCCAGGGCATCAAGGCTTCGACGTCGAGGCTACTGGTCGAACTGGCTTCGTCGCTGGTCAGCTCGAGGAAAGCGGTCATGGCTTGATCCAGCCAGGACCAGAAGCTCGGTTTGTCGATCTCTGCCAGTTGGAAGGGGCGAATCTCCAGCTCCATCCAGGCCCCTGCTTGCCGCGCTCGGATGCGCGGTTCATTGCTGTACGATTCGATGTCGTCCAGCTGGTTGAGCGTCGGAAGATCGAGCACGCTTTCGAGCTGCTGCTTTGTAAAACTCCGCCGTGGCACGCGGAACTTCAGCTTGAGCAACCAGGTCTCGCCGGTAATCGCGTGCAGGAACCAGCCTTTGGATTTCACTGGCGACGTGACTTCGACAATGCTGCGGTTGTTCCAGTTGACCTCGGAAAATCCCCCGCGTTTCTCGATCGCCTCGATGACCCGCACCAGACTCGCGCGGTCCCAGCGGACGGGATTACCTTTGCGATCGACGATATCGACCGTGTGCCAGCGGCGGCCATCGGATTGCCAGGGCAGCAAGGTATCGCGGCCGATCTTTTCCAGGTCGACGTCGCCGATCATCTCCGCATGGTACGCGACGGGATCGAACGCCTCGCGGATCGCATATGGCCCGGCGGCCAGCGATTCGGCCAAGGCCTCACCCGTGTAACTCCGCAGCCGGCGGCGGTCGTTGTGCGCTGAGTCGTTGAGCGCCGCGTCGCCGGCCCGCGCGGAATCGACCGCCAGCCCACGACCGACCTTCGACACTGCACGGACCTTACGTTTTGGTTTCGCCTTGCGGACGACCAAGACATCGCCCGCCTGCCGCGAGGCTGCGACCGCGACGCTATCATCGGCGATTTCAAGATCGCGATCGGCTACGGCCGCGCTGGCGGCCCGCTCCAGCCGCGCGTGCTCGACGACCTGTTCGGGCGTCCCGGCGACGACGATCTGCCCGCCACCAGCACCGGCTTCAGGTCCCATATCGATGACCCAATCGGCCGATTTGATGACGTCCAAGTTGTGTTCGATGACGATTACCGTGTTGCCCAAATCGACCAGGCGGTGCAGAACGGTCAGTAGTTTCGCAACGTCGCCAAAGTGCAGACCGGTCGTCGGTTCGTCCAGCAGGTAGAGCGTGTTGCCAGTGTCGGGCCGCGCCAGTTCTGCAGCCAGTTTCACGCGTTGGGCTTCTCCGCCTGAAAGCGTCGTTGCCGGCTGGCCGAGCGAAACATAATCCAGTCCGACGTCGACCAGCGTCTGCAGGACGCGGCGGATCTTGGGGATGTTACTGAGCACTTCCAGCGCTTTGCCGATCTGCATCTCGAGCATGTCGTGGATCGAGAACTCGTGATACTTGACCGACAGAGTGTCTTCGGTAAAGCGTTTGCCTTGGCAACTGTCGCAGGTCACCCAGACGTCGGGCAGGAAGTGCATCTCGATGCGCAGCTGGCCGAAGCCTTCGCATTTTTCGCAGCGACCGCCCGGTACGTTGAACGAAAATTGCCGGGGCGTGAAACCGCGGGCCCGCGCCTGCGGCAGCTGCGAGTAGAGTTGACGGATCAGATCGAAGACGCCGGTGTAAGTCGCTGGCGTACTGCTGGGATTGTGTCCGATCGGCGCCTGGTCGACGCGGATGACTTTGTTAATGCCCGAGAGTCCATCGAGCGTACGGAAGTTTCCGCCGTTATTGCGGACGATGCGTCGCTGTACGCCAGGAAACAGGATGTCGTTGACCAGCGTGCTCTTGCCGCTGCCGCTC
>JBQCJB010000040.1:0-4271 GCA_051953155.1 Aureliella sp.
TCATCGGCCCGCCGGCCGGCGCTCAACAGCAGCCAGACCCGGCCGATGCGCTTCGCAACATGTTCGAGCAGTTCGGCCGACAGTCCGAGCAGTTCATGCCGGGCATGTTTAGCGAATTGACTCCCCAGCAGATGGCCGAACTGGAGCGGGTACCTATTTCGCCGCGCGAAGAATCCCAGTTCGGCAGCCAGGTACTCAAGAGTTACGAAGCTTCGCTGCGTCCGCAAAACGTGACGATCACGCGCAAGGGCGGCGACGTGCCATATCTGACTCAGCTGGTCGACGCCATCCGACCGCACATGTCCAACGCCGCCCGCTACCCCAAGATCGACGTCGGCCTGGTTCAGACAGACAGCGTCGATGCCTACTCGATTCCAGGTGGGCATTTGCTCTTTACCAGTGGTCTGATGCAGAATGTCCAGTCAGAAGCCGAGCTAGTTGGCGTGATCGCGCATGAACTTTCGCACTTGGACCGCGGCCACCAGTTGCTGCAGCTCCGACAACTGAAGAGGGCCGGCCAAGTCAGCGACTTCCGCTCCGGCATGCTGTGGATAGCCACGCTGGCCAAGCCGATGCGGCCCGAATTCGAAGCTCAGGCCGACGCGGATGCCGTGAGGTGGATGCTGGCCGCCGGATACGACCCTCGCCAACTTGCGCGGCTGCTCAATCGCTGGGATGCCCGCCAGGATCAGACCGCACCGTGGACTCGGATGCTGCCCAGTTTTGCGCGATCGCATCCCGATTCGGGACGACGGGCGCAAAGCGTTCTGGCAGCCTTCGACCGTGCAGGGATCGATCCCAGCGGCTTGATCGTCGGTGAAGAAAACTTGGACAAGCGTCAGCCGGCAGCGGCCCAGGCTGCCAAACCGTGATGTCGAGGATAAAGCCCCTTCAACTGGACGCGTCGATAACCATCACCTTTGGATCTTGAAATGGCGCGCGACGAGCAACCTCTGCGACCGGCCTCGCTGTCTCGGACCGAACCGCGCCGGCAAAGCGAAAAACTGCGCGCGACGGCTTTTGACGCGTTGGCCGCCGGACTGAGCCCCGCACTGATCATCGGCATGATCGCGTCGCTGATTTTCTTTTTGGTCATCGCCTTCTATCAAGGCCAATACGATGTTCGCCTGATGGCGATCCTGGGCTTGTTCACCGTCGCGACGGTGCTGATCGCCCGCATCGCGATCGAAAGCGGCCGCGCCTACGCGACGGCGTTCGCCGTGCCGCTGGCGTTCGTGGCCATGCTGGCGATGATGCGGTTCGTGACCATCACCGGCGCGCTCGCTCCGTTGAGCTGGTTGATCAACATTGGTTTGCTCGCCCTGACCTGGTACCTGGCCGACCGGATCACGTTCGACTGCACCTTGCTCGACAATGATCGCCAAGGCGTGCCCGACGGTTTGCTTCAGTCGCTGGGCGTCGTCGAGCGAGCGCAAATGCAGAAAGAGACGACGCCCAGCGGCAGCCAAGGTTCTGCCAAACGGGCCAAGCATAATCCTGGCGTGTGGGTGCTGTACTTTGCGCTGCTGGCCTTTCCGCTCTTTGGCTTCGGTCAACTGCTCATCACCGACCCTCGGCAACGCAACTGGGCTTTTTGGTGGCTGGTGTCCTACCTGGCGTGCGCATTGATGCTGCTGATGACAACGTCTCTGCTGGCGATGCGACGTTATTTGCGGCAGCGCGGCGTGGCGATGCCCACCGACATCACGGCCCGGTGGCTGACCGCCGGAGCCGGCATGGCAGTGGTCGTGTTGCTGCTGTGCCTGCTGATGCCGCTGCCCGGCCGCAGTCTGGGCCTGATCGGACTGCCACCGGGACTTAAGGCGCCCGATGGCCTTTCGACCAGCCGTTTCGCCGTCGGCGAGGACGGCCAGCAAATGGCGGAGCATGGCAACAGCCGCACGGATTCGGCCGGCGATCCGGCGGCCCAAGGAGCCGCCGGCCGGCCTGCCGGCCAAGAACGTCCCACCGCGCAGGCCCAGCAGGGGCAGCAGCAGGCAGCGGAGCGGGGGCCCGGCCGGCAACCGCTCGGCGAGAACGTTCCTCAAGGCAATCGAGCCCAACGGGCCCGAGAAAAATCGGCCCGCGAAGAGCCCGCTCAGGCAGAGTCGACCGAGCCGCAGCCGGCACGGGCAAAACCTGAGCAAGATAACTCGGCGCAATCCAACGCATCACCCTCCAAGTCGACGCCTGCCGAGCCAACTCAAGACCAGCCAACTCAAGAACAGTCGGCCCAGGATCAGCCAGCCCAAGACCAGTCGGCCAACCGCCAGGCGGCGGGCGACCAGCCGCCTCAGCAGAAGCAGCAGCAGCAGGCTCCGAGCCCAAGTGAGGCGCAGCGGGGCCAGCCCGAACCGGCCGGCCAGAAGAACGGAGAGCCGGAACTCGAACCCAACGAGCAGGACAAGCCTCCCAGAGCGAATCCGGACCAACCGCCCGAACGTCGCGAACAACAACAACAACAACAACAACAACAACAACAACAACAACAACAACAACAACCAGACGCCGATTCGTCGGCGAAGAGCCAGTGGCGGCCGAGCGAGGCGGCCAAGCAGTTTTCCAACCGCTTAGGCGAACAGGCAGCGCAGTTACTGAGCCTCCTGGGCCAGTGGCTGAAGTGGCTGACCATCGCTGTGCTGGCGGCGATTGTCGTGATCTATGCGCTGACGCATCCGGGCGAGATCGTTCGGCTGTGGCAGGGCTTGCTGGCCTTTTTCCAACTGCTGTTGGGCCGGTCGCGACGGGCGGTCACCGAGAGCGCGGCGGTCGGGCCTACCGGTCCAGCGCCGCAGCTACGGCCGCCGTTTGATTCCTTTGCCAATCCCTTCGCCGCGAATCTTCAGGGCTGGCATGCCGGCCAAGTCATCGAGCAAACGTTCGCCGCCATGGAAGCTTGGGCGGCCGAACATGGACGCCCGCGGAAGGCCGATCAAACGGCCGAAGAGTTCGCGCGAAGTCTGGCGGCGGAGATTCCGCAGATGGTCCAGTTACCCGTGGTTGCCGCTGGCATGCTCGATCGAGTCATGTTCGCCAACTGGCAACCGACGCTTCGCGATGTATCGCCACTGGCCGAACTGTGGCGCGTCATGTCCCGCCATGCCTGAACCAGCCCGCGCAAGATTAGCCGCAATCTGCGGCCGGCCCGCGCGTACTTAGGCTGCCTCAACACAAGCGAGGCAGTGCGCTGGTGAGGCATGCGTGGGCGACCGAACGAGCGGGGCTCGAATTAGGACGCGGACGACTTCTTGGCGGTGACGATCAAGTGGGCCAGACGGCTCTTCAAGCGCGAGGCCTTGTTCGTGTGGATGATGCCTTTGGCAGCGATCTGATCGAGCATCCGACCGGTGGTGCGTACCAACTGCTGTGCCTCTTCCAGCTTGCCGGCCTGGACCGCTTCACGGGTCTTGCGGAGCGCGCCGCGCAATTGGCTCTTGGCCGCGCGATTGCGGTCGCGGCGAATCAGGCTCTGACGAAGGCGTTTTTTGGCACTCGTGGTATTAGGCATAGAAACAATCTCGTAGACTTTAAAAACTCTAATTCGACAATTTTATTCGTGCGGCCGAACGAGCTCGGCGCGGGAACCTCGATTTCGGGAAGCCCCCTATGATGCCCAAACGTCCGCCTTCTGTCCAGCCACCTTTTGGTGATCGGACAGCCGGCGAGATTCCCCCTGCCAAAATAGGCAAAGTTTTTCTGGTGGGGGCGGGGCCGGGGGCGGCAGGGCTGCTTACGCTGCGGGGCGCCGAGTGCCTGGCGGCAGCCGATTTGGTACTCTATGACGGTCTAGCCAACTCGAAATTGCTGCGCCTGGCCCCCCAGGCCCAACATGTCTGTGTCAGCAAACATGGTAGCGGCCCCCTTTGGTCGCAAGCCGATATCACCGGCGAACTGGTCCGTGCGGCTCGGGCCGGCCTGTGCGTCGCTCGGCTCAAAGGAGGCGATCCGGCGGTCTTTGCGAGGACGGCCGAAGAGCTCGAGGCCCTGGTCGCCGCCGGTATTCCTTTCGAAGTCGTACCAGGCATCACCGCCGCCCTGGCAGCGGCCAGCTACGTCGGCATCCCGATCACGCACCGCGATCATGCCTCGGCCGTCGCCTTCATCACCGGGCAGCAGCAGGCCGACGGCGCCCAGGAACTGGACTGGACCGCCTTGGCCCGCTTTCCTGGCACGCTGGTCTTTTATATGGGCGTCACGACTGCCAGCCAGTGGAGCCGCCGGCTGATCGCCGAAGGCAAATCCCCGGCGACTCCCGCGGCGATCGTCCGTCG
>JBQCJB010000041.1:0-4774 GCA_051953155.1 Aureliella sp.
AGACGGGCTGATGGAGCATTGGCCCGAGCAGACCATCCCGCTGCCCGGCGCCGAGCCGCCTACCAACAGCGCGGCTCCGTCGCCAGCCACGCTCAAATTGCAAGCCCAGCTCAATCGGCTCCGCCATGCCCATGGCCGCAGATGGTTGGTGGGTTTTTCGTTGGCGGCGATCGGTTTAGCCATGCTGGCGATGGGTGGCCTGTACGCCCAGTCGCGTCCGCGCCCATCGCTGTTCGGCAACAGTGCGAACATGCACTACGGAGTGCCGCGGCAGGAGTCGGTCGAGCAGCAGTACTTGTATGCTTTGCTCAACCACACACCGCGGAACCGTTACTTGTGGGAAGCCGTGCCTCACTTTTTCCCGCCCGATGCATCCAACAAAAATCGCTTGTATGCGGGCAAGGCCTGGTTGCAGCTGGCTCGCCAGCTGATGAAGCAAGGCGATGAAGAAAAAAATGACGCCGAGAAACTGCTGCGGCAGATCATCGCGTTTCCCGAAATGGATGACTTGGTAAAGGCTTTGGCGTGGGTCGAGCTGGCGGTCATCGCCCAGGATAGAGGCGACGACCAGCAGGTCAGCGCCGACATCAGCCAGGCAGCCTCGCTGCTCGAAACCAGGCTATCTGGTATCGACGCCCAAATTTTTATAGAAAATGTGCCCGAGCCATTTAAAGATCAGTTCTGATCTCCGCTGACCCTTCCCTCCCCCGGCTCGTCGTTGACATAGGTTTTTAAGGCGACCACTGCATGCACGCACTGCCACTGATTCTGGGTGTACTGGCCGCGATGGCCATCGCCTATCGCTTTTACAGTCGCTTTCTGGCGCGGCGCGTCATGGGGCTGGACGATTCGCGGCCGACTCCGGCGCATGTTTATCACGACGGCCAGAACTATCACGCGACGAACCGCGGCGTCTTGTTTGGGCACCACTTTGCCGCCATCTCAGGAGCCGGGCCGTTGATCGGGCCAGTGTTGGCGATCCAGTTCGGTTATATGCCCGGATTGTTGTGGCTGGTCATCGGCGTCTGCCTGGCGGGTGCCGTTCAGGACATGTTGGTTCTGGCCGCATCGGTGCGCAACGACGGCAAGTCGCTGGCCGAGATGGCTCGCCGGCTGCTAGGCGGCGTGCCGGGTAACGTGGCCGCGATCTCGATCCTCTTCATCGTGATTATCGCCCTGTCGGGACTGGGAATGGTCGTCGTCAAAGCCCTCGGCGGCGAGCAGATCAAACTGGTCGAAGGAACGCGATTGAGCAGCCCGACCGCCATGGAACTGGTCAAGAGCGAAACGGGCACCAGCATCCTCGTCCCGCCGCAAACGACGACTACGTACCCGACCGGAACATCGGCAACGCGCAGCGAGAAGTTCGCGATCGAAGTGCCCGGCGAATTTTCGCCAGCCTCGATGACCGATATCGAGATTCCGGCCGGAGCATTCCAACGCGTTCCTGGCAGCAGCTGGGGCAGCTTTACAATCTTCTGCACCATCCCGATCGCGCTGTTCGTCGGCTGGTACATGTACCGCCTGCGGCCGGGCCGCATCGTCGAGGCTTCGCTGATTGGCGCCGCTGCGGTGCTGGCTGCGACTGTCGCCGGCAATTGGATTCCCGGCTCGTCGCTGGAGTCGACTTTCTCGCTCAGCCGCACATCGACGATCGTGGCGATCTGTCTGTACGGATTCGTGGCGTCGGTGCTGCCAGTTTGGCTACTTTTGTGCCCGCGCGATTATCTGTCCAGCTTTCTGAAGATCGGAACGATTGCACTCTTGGTCGGTGGCATCATGATCGCCAATCCGACGATGAGCGCGCCGCCCGTGAATCAACACTTCGCCGGTGGCGGTGGACCGCTCTTCAGCGGCGCCATCTTTCCGTTCGTGTTTATCTGCATCATGTGCGGCGCCATCTCCGGCTTTCATGCCCTGGTCTCTTCGGGAACAACTCCCAAGATGGTGAACAAGGAGAGCGATGTTCGCATGATCGGCTACGGCAGCATGTTGCTCGAAGGCCTGGTTGGTGTCGTCGCGTTGCTGTCGGCCGCCGCGCTGCCGCAGGAAGATTACTGGGCGATCAACATCAAGATCGAAGATATCGGCAAATACGCGGACAAGCTCACGCAGATGGGCGCCGGTGTCGACCACTTGAGCGTGATCGAAGAACAAGTCGGAGGTGAAAGCCTCCGCGGGCGAACCGGCGGTGCGGTGACCTTGGCCGTCGGCATGGCACAAATCATGACCAAGGCGACCGAACGCATCGCGCCCGGAGTGTCCATCGATTCGGTGATCAAGTACTGGTACCACTTCGCGATCATGTTCGAGGCGCTGTTCATTCTCACGACCATCGATACGGGCACCCGCATCGCCCGCTTCTTGCTCCAGGAGATATTGGGCAAATTCTTCAAATCCTTTGAACGCGTCGACTGGACCCCTGGGGTGATCATCTCGACGGGCTTGGTCACGCTGGGCTGGGGAGGGCTGATCTGGACGGGCTCGATCGATACGATTTGGCCGATGTTCGGCATCGCCAACCAGTTACTGGCCGCCATCGCGCTGGTGATCGTGACGACCTACATGGTGGCCAACGGCAAGGCCCGCTACACGTGGGCGACACTCCTGCCACTGGCGTTCGTGACTACGACGACGATCACCGCAGCCAGTCAATTGGTCACGGGCAAGTTCTGGATGATCTTGTCGACGGGTCTGGAGAACAAGAATTGGAACATGGTGATTCAAGGCGGGCTAAACATCGCTGCCAGCGTGTTTCTGGTGATCAGTTTCCTGATCATCCTGGTCTACGCGATTACGCAGTGGATCGAGTTGAACCGCAGCGCACGATCGGTAACGACCCCCGTCGCCCCGCAGTCTGCTTAGGCGAATCCAGCCCAAGCGCACTGGCGAAAACCTGCCAGCCGCCGCGCTCGGAACAATTGCTTTCGAGCGCCCGTTTTTTAATGGCTATTTTCGGGAGACACAGGCCGCGGCCAGATCGCGCGGATGCGGTTTGACCGCGCGGGCGGGCAAGCCAGTCAGCACGACGCAGGCCGCCGTGCTGGCCGGATCGCGCCAAGCGATCGTGCCGGTCGAACCCGTGTGGCCGAAGGTTTGCTCCGACACGCCCGGGCCGAGCGTCAGCGGTCCGAGTGCGAACGCTAAGCCTCGCGGCACCCGCACGCCGCCGTTGTGGTTGCGTATCGCCAACTCGGCCGTGTCCGCCGAGAGGAAATTCGGCGGGGGCGAAACGAACGCATCGAGAAACTTCAGTACATCAGCGGCCGACGCGTGCACGCCTCCCCAGGGAGCGCCCAGCTTGCGCCAGTACGGGCTGTTCCAGTCCCAGTCCTTGGCCGTTGGATCGCCGCCCCCCGCCTCAGGCGCTGCGTGTTCGATCTGCATCGGCACCGTTTCTTCCAACGCGAGCTTGCCCAGGCCGATCGCCGAGCGGTTCATGCCCAACGGGTCGAGCACCGTCTTTTGGACTAGCGTCAAAATGTCTTGCTGTGCGATGCGCTGGGCAATCTCTGCCGCCAGCATGATTGCCATGCTCGAATATTCGAACTGCGTGCCGGGCTTGAAGCCCAGCGGAACGCGAGTCGCTCCGCGAACGAACTCCGACAGCGGCGCATGGTTCTTGCGGAGTTCGCCGTTGTCCGGCAGTTGATCGGGCAAACCGGAGACGTGCGTGAGCAAGTGCTGCACGGTGACTTGTTCGCGTCCATCCCCGCGAAACTCAGGCAGATACTTCTGCGCCGGGTCCTCCAGACGGAGCTCACCCTGGTCGAGCAATTTCAACAGGGCCCCCATCGCGATCGGTTTGGAAATCGAACCGAGCAAAAAGGGGCTCTCGAGCGTGGCTTGGCCGAAGGCACGCTCTAGCGTTTGGTCGCCGCTGCGAGCCACGATGACGGCCGATCGCACCAGTCCGCTGTCGACTGCTTGCTTCAATACCTGCGCGGCTTCTTCCAGTCGATCTGCCGGCGCGGCGGCCGAAAGGCGATTGATCATCAAACTGCCTGCTATCCCGGTGAGAAGAAAATGTCTGCGTTTCACGGTTGGATAAACTCACTTTTTGCCAGAGGGCGGAGGAGTCCAGGCCGCTGGCTGCGGGTGCGCGACCAGCAGGGGCGCATCGTCTCCGTTGGCCTGCTGTTCTTGCTCGAGCAGTTTCGTCAGTCGCGCGATCTCGGCTTTTGCCTGCGGTTGGCCCGCCAAGTCGACGATCTCATCCGGATCGGCCTCAAGATCGAACAAAAACGTTTTGTTCACTTTGGGATACACGACCAGCTTCCAGCGATCGTCGCGAATCGCCCGTTGGACGTCTTTGTAAGCGAACATCATTTGGCTGCGCGCTGGCTGCTGCGGGTCTTTCAGCGTGGCGGTAAATTCTCGACCCTCGCTCGTCGCTGGCGCCGGCACCCCGCACAGCTTGCCGACAGTCGGCAATAAATCGTACAGGGCACACATGGCTTCAGTCTGCTGGCTCGCCGGAATGCCCGGGCCGGCAATGATCAGTGGCACCCGGACCGAGTGCTCGAAGACGTTTTGCTTGCCGATCAGGCCGTGGCTGCCGCGAGCCACGCCGGAATCCGCAGTGAAAATGACGATGGTGTTGTCGGCGTAGGGAGACGCCTGGAGTGCATCGAGCACTCGGCCGATCTGCATATCGAGATACGAGATGTAGCGGTAATACTCAGCCAGCATCTCGCGAACTTGTTGCTCGGTGCGAGGCCACGGCAGCAACTGTTCATCGCGCATCGTCATCTCGCCGACCTCCGAGCCGCCC
>JBQCJB010000042.1:0-4903 GCA_051953155.1 Aureliella sp.
GAGCAGCATCCGACGTCGGTGCTCTTCGGCAAAACCATGCAAGTGCTCTCCGGGGTCGCGCAGACCCAAGCCGGGAAACAACGGTCCTACAAACAACATTCGCTTGGAACCCATTTGACCGTGAGCGCCGAACCGGTCGAAGACCAGGTATTGCTGAAAATAAAGTACGAAGCCATGCGCATCGCCGGCGAGCTCAAGGAGGAGTTGCCGCCCGACTTCGCAACCACAAACGTCGATTCAAGTGCGCTATTAAAGATCGGCGATCGAATTGTTTTAGCCGGCGACTCGGCGGAAGGTTCAACCTTTTTGCTCGTGTCGGTAAAGCAGTAGAAGACCTGCGTGGGATAAGCCTCTGGCTTGTCGGGTTTTGGTTTTTCGGAGACAGGCTGGAAGCCTGCGTGGGATAAGCCTCTGGCTTGTCTGGTGTTGATTTTTTGGGTGACAGGCTGGAAGCCTGTCCTACGGGGTGTGCTTTGATCCGCGAACCTGCTGGAAAAACTGGTCGACGAACGGTTTGACTTGCTCGAATGCGAGCCCACAGTCCCCGGCAACGTCAGAAATCGCCTGCGAGCATTCCAGAGCTGCGATTTTGACTCCGCCAAGCGATCGCTGCAGCCAGACAAAGTTTGAGCTCAGGTCTCTATAGCCCAAGTCAGCTGCCAATTCAAATTGATCGGAGTTGATGCAACCGACAATCTCGTCTACAGACTTCTTCAAAGCGTCCGCCGACTGGATTACTGGGACAGATTCGATGAGCATATTCATGAACACGGCATCGAGCTCGCTGGCTCGCTTGCTGATCGACGCTTTGATTGCAGCGATTTGCTCCTTGTTGAGCGGTATGCCCGCATTTCCCATGGGAATTCGTCTCGCAAAAGGTTGTTGGCGTCCGGTTCTACATCCGGTGGGACAGCCTGCGTGGGATAAGGCCTCTGGCTTGTCAGGTTTTGGTTTTTCGGAGACAGGCTGGAAGCCTGTCCTACGGTGGGACAGCCTGCGTGGGATAAGCCTCTGGCTTGTCTGGTTTTTATTATTTGGGTGACAGGCTGGAAGCCTGTCCTACTGGATGGTTTATAGCTTGGTTTCGAATTTGCTGAGCCAAAGAACTAGCAAGAGACCGGCTAGCAGGACTGTCCAGATCAGCATTGCTTTGCGAACTCCTTTCTTGGCTAGCTCCGCTTCCCACCAACTGCGCGGTCGGACGCCTTGCATTAGAAAGGTCACGACGCCGGCGAGATTGATGCAGATGATGTTGGCGGCGGCTAACAAAAATGCTCCAAAGGCCGAACTGACGTAACCTTCGCCCAAGAGCATCCCACATACGACTACCGGAGGAACGAGCGCGACGGCGACCATCACGCCGATCACTGCACCGGACTGCCCTCGCGTGAAGGCGAGCGTGCCGGCAGTTCCTGCCGCCAGCGCGAGGAAGACATCGCCGAAACCGGTGCTGGTCCGCGAAGCAATCGCAGGCACGTCGGAGTGCACTGGAAACATCAGCCCTGCTGCCACGGCAAACACAAATGCCGAACCAATCCCTGCAAGATTCGTCCAGAACGCCCGACGCAATAAATCGGTGTCGCCCAAGGTCGTCGCCAAGGCCATGGCTACGTTCGGCCCGAGAAGCGGTGCGATGACCATGGCACCAATAATCACAGCCACGTCGTTTCGCGTCAGGCCCACCGCGGCCACGACTGCGGAAAGAATCGTCAGCCCCAAGAAAACACGATTGATTCCCAAACTTTCATTGGCAGCTGTGTACAGCTCTTCTCGACTAATCCGCTGCCGTTTGGTCTCCGGCTTTTCTCCTTCGCCCCCGGCTGAGTCGGACTTCGACTGAGCGTCCGGTGGCGACTGTGGTTTGGGGCGGGGAAGGACGGCTTCCACGGGATACAAAACGACATGAAAGCCGTCCAGGGCCGCGTAGCGGTGCTCGAACTGGTCCATGATCGGCTCGGTTTCCTCGGCAGGCACCAGTAAATGCAATACCGTCCGTTCCCGCTCCTCATCGCGCCAACTGCCGAGGACTTCCCGCCCCTCGAGGAGCTGCTCGGGTTCCGCTCCGCGATCGTGCGGCAGGAAAACTTGCATTAGTCGCAAGGCCATGTACAACCTTTCAAGTGCGCGGTGTAAGCTTCTAGCTTGTCCGGTTATACAGTTTCGGACACAGGCTGGAAGCCTGCGTGGGATAAGCCTCTGGCTTGTCTGTTTGGTTTTTCGGAGACAGGCTGGAAGCCTGCGTGGGATAAGCCTCTGGCTTGTCAGGTATTGGTTTTTCGGAGACAGGCTGGAAGCCTGTCCTACTGGTCGCGTGAGATAAGCCTCTGGCTTGTCTGGCTTTGGTTTTTTCAGAGACAGGCTGGAAGCCTGTCCTACGGTGGGATAAGCCTCTGGCTTGTCTGGTTTTGGTTCGTACCCCAACAGCGCGAGGAGAAATCATGAAGCTGAGAGTGACCGTTTTCGGCTTGGCCCTATTCTTCTTAATGCCTATCAGCTACGGACAGGAGACAAAATTCGCGGACGATTGGAAGCCGGCCACGACGAATCAGAAAGGGCGGCAGTCCCCGCAAGTCAATTCCGAGCGGCGAGCCCGTTTCCGCGTGACGGCCCCGCAGGCCAGCAGCGTGTCGGTCAGCTTGGGAAATCTGGAACTGACCAAGGGAGAAAATGGCGTCTGGGAAGGGGTCACCAAGCAACTCGATGAAGGCTTTCACTATTACAGCCTGAAGATCGACGGCGCAGACGTGCCCGATCCGAACAGCCGCTACTTCTTCGGCGCCATGCGCTGGGGCAGCGGTATCGAAGTCCCTGCCGCGGATCAGGAGTTTTACGCACTCAAGAACGTGCCACACGGCCAACTGCGACAAGAGCTTTTCTATTCCAAGACCACCGACTCGCACCATCGCGCGTTCGTGTACACGCCGCCAGGCTACGACAAGGACGTGACTGTGCGCTACCCGGTTCTCTATCTCCAACACGGCTGGGGTGAAGACGAGAACGGCTGGGGCGCTCAGGGACATGCCAACTTGATCATGGACAACCTCCTGGCTGACAGCAAAACCAAACCCTTCATTATCGTGATGACGTACGGCATGACCAACGACGTGCCGCTGGGCGGTGGTCGCGGTCGACCTGCCGGACCTCGCTCGGGGCCGCGATTCGACTTCAGCCAGTTCGAATCCGTCCTGATCGACGATTTGATTCCGTATATCGATGCGAACTATCGGACGCTGGCGGACCAACCCCACCGAGCGATGGCGGGGCTGTCGATGGGCGGCATGCAAACGCGCATGATCACGCTGAAGCATCTGGACAAGTTCTCGCATATCGGCGTGTTCAGCGGCGGCAGTATCGGGGTCAGCGACATTGCGGACATGGATACCTTCAAGGACAAGGTCAAACTCGTCTTCGTCAGCTACGGCAGCAAGGAACTAGATGGTCCGCGACGCGGCCCCGGCGGCGACCCGCGCGAAAACACCGAGGCCCTGAAAGCGGCCGGAGTGAACACAACGTTTTATGTTTCGCCGGAAACGGCTCACGAATGGCAGTCGTGGCGGAGAAGCCTGCACGAGTTTGCGCCGCTTTTATTCAACGGCGCTGCCTCGCCCGCGGCGCCGCCCGAGGCGGGGGCTGCGAAGGCCAATCCCACTACCTCCAACTCTCCACAGCCACCGACCAATGGGCGCGGTCGACGCGGCGGCTTCGGCGGTCCCATCGAACTCGGTCCGGACGATGTCGCGGCTTATGCCCCACCGCCGGCAGATTTCAAAGAGGTGCGGAACGACATACCTCATGGCAAGCTGGAAATGTTCGAGTATGAATCCAAGACCGTCGGCACGACGCGCCAAGCGAACGTTTACACCCCTCCCGGCTATACGAGCGAAAAGAAGTATCCCGTTTTGTACCTGCTGCACGGCATCGGCGGCGACGAGACCGAATGGCAGCGTTTTGCTGCGCCGAATGTGATGCTGGATAACTTGATTGCTGATGGCAAAGCGGTGCCGATGATCGTCGTCATGCCTAACGGGCGAGCTCAGAAGAACGACCGTGCCGAAGGCAACGTCATGGCCAGCGCACCGGCATTCGCGACTTTCGAACGCGACTTGCTCGACGATTTGATTCCAGCGATCGAAGCCAAGTACTCGGTCGATAGCGACCGCGAGAAACGGGCGATTGCGGGTCTATCGATGGGAGGGGGGCAATCGTTCAACTTTGGCTTGAGCCACCTGGACAAGTTCGCGTGGATCGGCCCGTTTTCAGCGGCTCCGAACACCAAGCCGATGGATGAGCTGATTGCGGACGCGGGCGCGGCGAAAGAGAAACTGAAATTGCTATGGATCTCTTGCGGCAACAAAGACGGGCTGATACGCATCAGTCAAAGCGCCCACCAGTTCCTGAAGAGCCACGGCATCGATCACGTATGGCACGTGGACGATCATGGCCACGATCCCGCGCACTGGAGCAGCAGTCTGTACTGGTTCAGCCAATGCGTCTTTCAAAAGAGCCAACCGGCCCAGAGATCTCAAACGTCAGATAAATAATTATCGAGGACACCGCCGTTCGTGCCAACCGGCGGCGAGTCATCCAGCGGGCTGACTGGCCGGTTTGCGGAACCTTGCGCAGCGGCAAACAACTTTTCTCAGCGCGGGCTCACGTCGACGCGTCCGTCGGCGTGGGCGGTGATGTCGAGGATTTGGTCCTGGAATCGAATGCCGGTGATCGTCAGCGAAGGCCAGTCGCTCGGAAGACGCGGCTCGAGCTCGTAGCCGTCGGGAGTCGGCTTGAAACCTAGAAAGCCGAACAGCATTACTTGGGGCACGAGTACGCTTTCCATAAATTCGTGATCCAGTCCAAGCCCACCGGGCGTGCCGCCACCTTGCAAGGCGCCGCGCCCCGGCCGAGC
>JBQCJB010000043.1:0-3327 GCA_051953155.1 Aureliella sp.
TGACTTCCCGCGGCCAGGGCTGCATCGACCCGGGCATGCAGGTCGTCGGCCAAGCGCTCGACGTCGACGAGAGCCTCCTCGACGAGTTCGGAGAACCGCAGCAGATTGGCATCAACGCCGGGATAGCGGGGGCGCACGGCGGGCAAGAGCTCGCTGCGCACGTAGTTGCGAGCAAAATCCAGATCGGCGTTACTGGAGTCGACACGATAGCTTTGGTCGCGGGAGCGTAGATACTGCAGAACCTCCTCACGCGTCCGCGCGACCAGCGGGCGGGCCAACACGAGGTCGGCGTCTAGTTTTCTAAATTGCCGTAGCGAGGCGGCGCCGGACAGACCTGTGCCCCGAAAAATGTTATGCAATAGCGTTTCGACGCGGTCGTCAGCCGTATGAGCTGTCACGACATAACTGGCGCCTATCTCATAAGCCGCCTTTACAAGAAAGCGATAGCGTGCCTCTCGGGCGACATCTTCTGACTTTCGCACCGAGCCATCCGCTGGGCGGGGCGCTGTAAAGCTTTCGAAATCCTTTCTAGCCACTGCTGAAAATACTTTCGCATGCATTGCAGTTCCGACACACTCGTAGAAGTCAGTTTGACTCTGAGGGCGGCTGGCCGGTGGCTGGCCGGGGGCGGCGTTGGCTAGCAGGACCAACCGATGCTGCCGGCAGAGGCCAGCGACGAACTGCTGGTCGCCGTCGCTCTCCGCGCCGCGCCAACCGTGGTTGAAGTGAGCCGCCACGAGTTGGCCCGGGCCGGCCAGTTCCGACAGCGCTAGCAATAGCGCGACGCTATCAGCGCCGCCGCTGACACCGACCAGTAGCTTGCGATGAGCCCAGCGCGCCGCCGGCCAAGCTTTGAGAAGTTCCGTTGCCTGCATGTCCTACCTCGTGCCGATGGAGCGCCCGCGGCCCCTCGATCACTGCCGAGACCAACCCACAGACAGCCCGCCCAGCATAGCCGAGGGCCAGCTCCGAGTGCAGTCGCGGGCGACAAGCTCCTGAACGTCCGCCCCACCCGAGGGAGCCAATGCCATCTTTTTTCGACTTTTTTGGACGACGCCAAGTTGGACACTTAGTTTTTTGACAAAGGCGGGTTGCACAAAAAAGCAGCACCGACAACCGTGCGCGATTTCTGGGCTCGGCTGCACAAGTTTTAATCACCTCCGGGTCAATGGCGCTAAGTGCTAGCAAGCTAGCGACTTACGTCGCGGCTATTGCTTGCGTTCGCATGATGGGGACAGTGGTCCGGCCGAGGATGCTGGGCGAACTCAATTCGCTGATCCATTTGTGCGAGAGGAAGTAAATGCAACCCGAATTCAACGTCGAGAACCGCGAGGCAGGCAATCCGCTTTCCATGGCTGCCGGGCAGTCGAGCTATGAGCAGCCCGCGGCCTCGGTTCGTCCCCCGATCGAAGTCGACGCTTCCAAGCCGACTGCGGCTGCCGATCAGACCGACGCGGCGATGAAGTTGGCCGAAGAACTCCGGAAGTTCCAGGCGCTCGCCGCCGAGATCTCTGCAAAGCTCGAGCCGGCCGGCGACTTCGACTCCCGCTGCAACCAGGCCTTCACGCTCGCCAACGACCTGTTCGGCCACGCTCCGACCTGGGTCTGCTTTTTCCGCGAGGTCCTCGGCGTCGGCGGACTGTGCCGCCGTCTGTTCCCGGAGGAAGAATATGGCCAGTTCATGATGACCAGCCATTTCGACCAGCTGCAAATGATGCTGACCGCCCTCCGCTCGCGCGACTATCCAGAGAACGACCCGAACGACCCGCAGCGGATGATCACCGTACGTTTGCCCAAGAGCCTCCACGAAGCCCTGGTCGACGAGGCGGGCAATCTAAGCATTAGCGTCAACAAGCTCTGCATCAGCCGGCTGCTGCAAGTGCTCGATTCGAAGATGGTGCCGGAGACGGTCTCCAAACCGCGCGGTCGCAAGCCACGCTCGCGCTCGAGCGAGAACGCTGCAGCCCACGCCACGGCGGCGACCGCCACTGCCGCGACCTCGACCGCCGGTAGCCCTGGCAGCCAAGGCCAATAGCCGCCGATCGGCCTATGGCCAACATTTCGGCTCTGGGCCGGCACCACAAAGAAAAGAAAAAAGAGAAAGCGTCCTGGCTAAGCATAGAAAGCTTTTTCGGCATCACGAGGTTCAGCGAAGTTTTTTTGGCCGCCGCAGTCATGCGCTTTCTCTTTTCTCTCCGCGGGCAGTAAATGAGAACGCTCTCAGCGATCAAACTGAGAGCGTCTCAATTCTACTTTTCAGATTTCTAACCGACGGCTCGCTTCCAGGCGTCGGCATTCCAGTTCTCAGGCGGCGCGGCGCATGAACTGGGCCAAGTTCGTGATGGGCTTAGGAGCTGCCTTCATGGGCAGCACGGGTGACGAGTGCTTTTCTAGTTCCGTGCGCAGGATCCGCACTCCGTGAGGAGCTCGGATGCCGATGCGCACCTTGTCGGCCGAGACTGCCACGACCGTCACCACGATGTTCTCTCCCAAACAAATACACTCTGCCTCGCGGCGCGATAGAATCAGCACGTTGTTCCTCCATGAATCAACAGGTAATAATTGCATCGCTTTGGCCCGATCCGCCCCGAGCTTTCGGGTGGGCAAACGCTTCCTGATGCGCTGCCTGCCGGTTTGGCCGCGGCGCCTTTAATTCTGAATGCAACCTACATTCACAGGACTGGGGTAACTGCCCGAGCGGCGGCCGAGTGAGTCATAGAAGAACACCGAGCCGCGATCGAGGTCCCACACGGCTGTCAGCCGCACGCTGCGGGGACCATAGATGCAGAAAAAAAATCCGCAGGGTTGCCCCTTCTTCACCAGCACACGTTCGGTCATCTGAAAAGCGTTTTTCTCCAGCTGGTTCTTTTCGCAAAGTTCCTCTCGCACGAACTCGCGAACCGACTGCAAGCCTTGCTCTTGGAGTGAGGCGCTCATCATGTTTTAGGCTATCTCCAATCCATTGGGAAACGATCACTTCAAACACTGCCAGCCAACGGCCCGGCCTCGTGCCGGACACCCTGATCTATCGGCGGTTGGCTCGCGGAGTTTGATCTGGGGAAGCCTGGCAAAGTTTACTACGCGAGAATCTCTCGGTACGCGCGATCTATTACCTGCACAGTATGCAAAATCGTTACCCGGTCGGAACGTTTGCGGAGGTGCTTGTCCAACTGGACTAAACATCCAATGTTACCGGTGGCAACGATCGAAGCTCGCGTATCGAGCACCGCGGCTGCCTTCCGCTGGCCGAGGGCTGCGGCGATCTCGGGCTGTTCGATGTTGTATGTGCCGGCCGAGCCGCAACAGGTATCCGCGTCAGCCAGATCG
>JBQCJB010000044.1:0-12497 GCA_051953155.1 Aureliella sp.
ACAGCAGCGCATCGCGCAGCCGCACGCTGCCATGCATCGAGACACCATCGACGATCCGCACGCGGGCACGCACATCGGCACGTCCGGTGACGTCTAACGACATTTTCGGGTCGATAAGATGAACTGCTTCCTCGAGCGAAATGCGCTGCAAGTCGACGATCAGGCCTTGGGCTTGCCCGGTACGGAAATCATAAGCCCCGCTGACATCGACCCGCCCACCGCCGACGCCCCCTTCGAATCGAACCAGCCGCAACTGGTCGCCATTGAGTGCTGCGTCGATGGCCACCGCGCGGGCGATCGGCCGACCTTGATAGGCCAGCTGCGGCACCTCGACTCGCACGAAGCCCGTCTTTTCGCCGTCGCGTTGCCAATCGATCTCTGCCCGCACGTTCGCAAGACCGAGCCACTGGGCGGCCTGATCGCGTGACTGCCACAGGGCGAGCAGCCGCTCGGCAGCGCCTCCCAGCCACGTTAGGGAACCGCGCACGGCGGCTACCGACCAGCTCGGTTGCTGGTCGATTCCAATTTCGAGATTGCCGGAGAGAGGTGCTTCGAACACGTCGCCAGCGACTTGAGTGTCCCACTTCTCCGGCCCCAGCTGGCCGCTGGCGCGCAGGCTGCCGACCGGCTGGCCGCGGTAGGCAAAGTCGTCGACCGCCACATCGAGCGCACCGATCCAGCCAGCGAGGAGAGATAGGTTACCACCAGCTGGCCGCTGGACGTCGATGTCCGCGCGGGCAACACCTTCGATATTCTTGGGCACTGCAATTAAATCCCAACTCCGCACGGCGGAGAGCGAAAACCGCTCGAGCAGCAGCCGCAGCCGGTCGGTACCCTCGTCTTTAAAGTTCCAAGTCGTTTCGACGTGTACCGTGCCACCGCCGATTTGAAAGTCACCGCGGTCGATCTGAACGAGCGTCGGCGACGTCCGTCCGGCGAGCGAACCGACAGCCCAAGTGCCGCCACCGCGCTGGAGCGCAGTAACGTTGCTCAAATCAAACGTGGTCGCCGCCAAGCCAGCCGCCGTATCGCCGCGCATGGTCACTTGTCCGGTCGCCAACACGAACTGAATCAACTCTGGGGGGTTGTCGCTCAAGTTGAGCAGACGCACCAATTCCGCAAAGGAGAGATCCAGCCGGTTGGCATGTGCTTGAATATCGTACGCCCAGCCCTGGGCAGATGGCTCTGCCGCCGCGGGCGCAGAGGCTGCGGGAGACGCAGAGGCTGTCGGTGGGCGATTAGCAGCCTGGTCCACTGGTGCGTCTGTGGTCGCCATTGGACGCAGCGTCCCCGCGGCATCCCAGCGACGGCCAGTGCCGGCGTCCTTTAATCCGATCGCGATCGCGTCACTATGGGGCTGCTTGGCGAGCGTATACTCGATCCGGCCGAATCCCCACTGCGCAATGCGAACCCCGGCGCCTGTGCCCGCCACGTCGACCGCAGCGCTATTCAGGTTCTGCAATTGAGAACTGTCGAGCGTGGCGCGCGCGGACCCGGAGACAATCCCTTGCATCGCCGGCAGCTCGACCGGCGCGCTCAGCTGGCTCAGGTCCAACTGCTGGTAGTTCAAGTCGACTGTGACAGGCGACGTGGGCTCGACCGGCCAACGCCCTTCGCCACTCAGGCTGCCGCCAGCGACTTGTGTCGTCAGCTGCTCGATGCGAACTCCATCGGCGGTGAGGCTGAGTCTGGCTGAGAGGTTGGCCAAGGCATTGCGGAACCAGACCAGTTGATTCGAGGCCAAATTCAAATGGTATTCGGCTCCCCATGGCGCCAGCTGGCCTGCCGAGTTACCTGCCAATTGCACGACGCCCGCGGGCAATGCGTCTGCCTCCGTGGGTAACTGCAGCGCCTGGTATAGGTCTGGGGAGAGAGTGAGCGATTGCTGCGGTAGTTGGAAGTTCCAGGCGAACTGATCGGTCAGCTGCAGACGCGCCGCCAGTTGCAGCGTTTGATTCAGCAGCATGGCCCGCCCGCCGGTGAGAGCGAGTTGCGCGTCGGCCAGTTGCCAATCCGTTTCGAAATCCGTCGGCGGCAGTTCGCCTAGTCGCACCTGATCGGCGCGGATGTGTCCCTGGGCGCGCCATTTCAACGGTTGGGAGAGCTGGGCGACGGCCGTGTCGACGGCGAAAGTGCCTTGGGCGATACCGCTGGGCAGATTGTCTTTCAGGCCGAGCGACGCGAGCAGTTCGGGCAGACCGACGCGCTGGAGCGTCCCTTGGAAGTGCGCCGCTGCAGTCGCCGACATGGGCAGCTGGCCGCTGAGGTTTGCTTGCCCGAGCACGCGGCGGTCAGCGCCGCTCGGCTGTTCCGAGGCCGCCGTAGGACTCTCCGCGGCTTGCAAACGGCTTTCGATCTGGCCCAGCGCGCGACCGACGGTCCACAAGCCTTGCCGGTAACCGAAACGCACTTGAGCGGTTCGGATGGAGAACCGATCGATGTCCAACAGCGGCGAGGTGAGCTCGCCTTCGACGCGATAATCGCTCAGCCGCCACCAACCGCGGGCAGGAGCTTGCGCCCACACCCACCCGGAAACACGTCCGCCGAGCGCGACGGGTGGCTCGACGCCAATGCGTCGCAGCCAGCCGAGGATCGTGGCGATCTGCACGTCGTCGAAGTCGTAATCCAGTGCCCGCGCGGTTGGCAGGGCTGAACGTTCTAATACGCCGGGAGAAAAATTATCGTCGCTGGTTCGCTGGGCCGCATTGCCAGGTTGAGCCGCATTGCTGGTTTGGGCTAGTCCGCTACCAGATCTCGCTTGAGGCGGCGCCGGCACTTGAGCTCCGGCAAACGACACAACCAATATCCCAATCGCGCAGGCCAAGCCTTCCACACGCATGTCATCATCTCCAAGGAAGTCACTCAAGCCTCATGCGCGTTCCGCAAGCGGACTTGCGGGGGTGCATCCGGACCTAGCGAGTTTTGTGCCAAAGAACGGCAAATCGCAGAGCGGCGACCAGCGGGTCGGCGACAAAAATCGCGCTCGGACGCAGCCCACGCCGCGAAAGCGTTTCGGCAACCAGCTCTGGCAACCGAGGAAAATGCTCGGCCAGGCCGCCACCGAAGACGGTTTCGAAATCGACCGTCGAGGCACTGAGAAAACCGCCGATCGGCGCGGGTGACGGGTGCTCTGCCGACGTCGCGCGCATCCGGCTGGCTCGCCGCACAACCTGTTGCACTTGCTGGGCCAGCCGATCAACTTGATCGCTGACCAGCCCCTGAGCCTGGTCGTCACCATGGTCGAGGGCCAACTCGAGCAGCGGCGCCGAAAAGGTCGCGGCTGTGGTTCGATCGGCGGCTATGGTGATTAGCTCGGATGCCAGCCCCTCACGGTCGAGATTTTGGGGCATGTCAGCAGCGCCGGCCATCCGGCCGGCTGCAGGATTCTCTTCCATGCGCTTGACGACTTGGCCGACGACGCACTGCACCAGCGGGCTGGCCGCTTCCAGGCTCGTCTCCGTATCAAACCAGGCAACGACTGCTCGCAAGGCCGCCAGACCAAGAGCCGCGCCGCTACATTCATCTCCCAGGTTCGGTCCCCAGCCGCCCGCGCGGATGATCTGACCAGCGTCATCGCGGGCCGCCACGATCGAACCGGTCCCGAGGATCACGGCCAGCGACATAACTTGCGCGGGCACGGACGCGCAGGCTTCAATCGCCGGAGCGTGCGATGAATTCGCTGCGCGGCGGAAGTCGACAATTGGTTCGATGTCACCAACGCACTGGATTGCACAGGCATTCAACTCGGGCAGTTGCCGAGCCCAATCGACGACGCGGCGGCGCTCTTCGTTCCGCCCCGCGCCGGCCAACGCAAACACGACTCGCTCGAGCCGCTGGCCGTCGCTGATGAGCTCCTCGCACACCGTGCGCAGCGCCGCGGCCAAATGCTTCTGAGCAGCCGGCCATGTGCTCGGGTGGGCAGAGCCGGTGCCCGGAAAGCGCCAACTGCGAGCGCGCTCGAGCGACGTCGGCAAGGGCAGATCCGCATGCGCTCGCTGGGCGGCGACCGCGATCTTCGAACCGCCACCATCGACCGCTACGATCCAGCCCCCTGTGCCTGCATCCTTCATGAGGAACGTCGCGGACCGAGGTCGCAAATCGGCACGTCACCGATAACCTTGCGCAAGTGCCCCCCTGCTCCCTTGAGCAGTTCTTCGGCCGTAGCAGCGGTGATGCCACGATGGTGCATCACGATCGCCACCTTCACAGAACCCGCAGCCCGCGCGAGCAACTGATCGGCCTCCGAATCCTCGAGTCCCGTCAGCAATCGGACCAGCCTGCGACTGCGGGCAATCAGTTTGTTGTTAGTCGCGCGCACATCAACCATTAGATTGCCATACGTTTTTCCGAGGCGAATCATGGCCGCAGTGGTAATGCTGTTCAGAATCAGCTTCGTCGCCGTGCCTGCCTTCAGACGCGTGGATCCGCTAACGATCTCCGAACCGACCACTGCGCAGATGACGACGTCGCAGAGTGGTTCCAGTTCGCTGCCGGCGTTGCACACCAATCCAACTGTCGTCGCATCGACCGAGCGCGCGTACTCTAACCCACCGAGGACATACGGAGTGCGGCCGCTGGTAGCGATCCCGACGACGACGTCGCGGAAGTTCACGCCGATCTGTTTCAAATCTTCAGCGCCGCGCCCAGGATCGTCCTCGGCGCCCTCGATTGCGCGACGCAGCGCCTGGTCGCCGCCGGCAATCAGGCCGACAACCATTTCCGGTGGTGTGCTGAACGTCGGCGGACATTCGCTGGCGTCGAGCACGCCCAATCGCCCGGACGTCCCAGCGCCCATGTAGACCAGCCGGCCACCGGCGCGAAAGGCATCTTCGACCAATTCGACGGTGCGGGCGATCTGCAGTTCGGCCGCTGCGACGGCATCGATCACCAAACGGTCTTCGCGATTGATCAGGCGGACGATCTCCAGCGGATGCAGCCGATCGATATCCGCCGAGCGAGGATTGACCGACTCGGTCGTCAACGCGCCCAGCTTCTCCGCGTCCATTGTTTCACCACCGCGAGATCGAAAGAGTGTTTTTTGGAGGAAGGTGCACGCTCGCACGAATTGATTTTATCGCGTTAGGCGATCACCTGCTGGGATTGCAACCAGGCGACCACCTGCTCGGCCAGCTCACGCGGGCTGCGGTCGGCCGACTGCAGGTGGATCTCAGGCTTTTCAGGAGCTTCGTAAGGGTCGCTGATGCCGGTGAAATTCGGGATCTGGCCGGCGCGGGCTTGCTTGTACAAGCCTTTGGGATCGCGGCTCTCACAGACTGCCAGCGGCGCGTCGACGAAGACTTCGACAAAATCGCCAACCTGACCATGCTTTTCAATCCAACGGCGAACGCGCTGGCGATCGACGCGGTAGGGACTGACAAAAGCAGTCAGGACGATCAACCCTGCCGAAGCCAGCAGTTGCGAGACAGCTCCGACACGGCGGATGTTTTCTTCGCGATCCAGCGGGCCAAAGCCCAAACCAAAACGCTGTGCGAAGTCGGCGCCGTGTTCGTCGGCGAGCAAATTCGGACCCGCGCATAACCCATGGCGAATGTTGTCGCCGTCGAGCAACATCGTGTGCACCCCTTGGCGGTGCAAGATTGCGTCCACCTCGTTGGCGACGGTGCTTTTACCCGAACCACTCAAGCCGGTGAACCACACGACCGCGCCGCGGTGGCCCATCAAGCGTTCGCGGCTGCGCCGGTCGACCGTGTGGGCATGCCACACGACCTGCGGATTGTCTCGAGCGTTTGGGTCGGATGCGTCTGACACGGGGTTGGTCTTCACTCAGCACCGCGAGAGCTGAGGCTTTGTCGGATCAGACCAGGGCGATTCGTGGTAATGCCCACAGCCCCCAGTTGCTGAAAGAATCGAGCGTCGGCTGGTTCGTCGATCGTCCACACGTGAAACTCGCGGCAGCCCCCTTTTTTCAGCTGGCTGACAAAATCGCTGTCGACGACGGCGCGCTCGCCTTTCATGCCAACGCCATCGGCCCCGCACTGGCGGACCGATTCGCAGACCGTCTCGAGGTCCGGAGTCCACTTGCCGCTCTCCTTGTCTTGCTTGAATCCGGTCAGCCAATGGGCACGGATCGACGGCAAGAGTTCCTTGCACTTGGCGACCGTGTCCGCGTGGAAGCTAATGAACAGGAACTCGCGGCCGCTGCCCGATCGGATGTCTTGTTCAAGCGAATCCTTGATCAGCGGCACGATTTCCGGTCCGACCTTCAGTTCGATCACAAACAGCTTGCCCTTCGGAATGGCTTGGAGAACTTGATCGAATGTCGGGATCGGTTCGCCGGCGAATTTTGGATCCTTCCAGCTGCCATATTCGAGCGCCCGCAATTCGGCGAGCGTCGACTCGGCCACCTTTAACTTCTTGCCTCCAGTCCGCTTGGTGTCGGCATCGTGGATGCAGACGACCTTCTGGTCCTTGGTGATATAGAAGTCGCCTTCGACTCCGTCGGCGTTCTGCTCCCAAGCCAGGCGGAAGGCGCTGAGCGTGTTTTCGGGCGCATCGAATGACGCGCCGCGGTGAGCGACGATCACCTGGGCGGCCAGACTGGTTGCCAACGCAGGTAGCAGCGTCACACAGAGCGCCAGTGTGGCGACGGATGCGGTAATGTTCTTGGTGCAAATATTCACGAAACCATGCCTCGAATCGTGCGAGTGTTGGGGATGTGATTGTAAAAGAAGCGTCTAGCTCAGCAAACCGCGCGTGTCGATGGTCAATCGTTCCAGGCGGCCATCCTCGCGCAGCCACCATGCGTAGTCTTGGAGGTTAACGCACGGGCAGATATGGTTCGGGATCACGCACAGTCGCTCGCCCAGCTGCGGCGGACGCTCGAGGTTGCGAATGTCGACCTGACCGTGCTCCTCGCTCAGCCGCGCGATCTTCGCCCCGGGCAAGCCGACGATTTGTCCAAAGCCGCTGTCGCGATCGGCAACGCATGCATCACTGGTGAAAGTTTTCGAACCGGCGTCGATGACGACCTGACCGGAGACTGCATTGCTGATCACCGTCACGACGATTTGCGCAGCGCACTGGTCGAACGAACTATAGCCGCCGCGCAGTTCGTTGACGTCATTGAAGATGTAGGTTCCGGGGCGGATTTCCGTTAGCTCGGGCACCAGATGCGATTGATAAGCGGTCGGTGTCGAGCCGCCGGAGACGATGCGCGCGGACAATCCGCTGGCTGTCCAGAGATCCAGGGTCTCGCGCAGTTTCGCCGACACCTTTGCCAGCGGTCCGGCCTGGTCCTCGGCGGGCATCCACACGTGTCCGGGGTAGCACATGAGGCCTTCGAGTTTCAGCCCGGGTTGGCTCGCGACCAACTGGGCGAGTTGGAGGGCGGCTTGCGGCGTGGCCACTCCGGTCCGCCCCATGCCGACGTCCAGGTCGACCAGGATGCCGATTGTGGAACCGGCTTCCCTCGCGGCCGCGGCCAGCTCTTCGACGGCTAACTGGCTGTCCAAGCCGACGATGACCGAGCGGCGGCGAGCCAACTGGGCGACGCGACGCTTGCGCGGGTTATCGAAGACCGGATAGGCAATCAGCAGTTCGGCGTCGAGTTCGGCCATCACTTCGGCTTCGCCGACCTTCGCCACGGTCAACCCGCAGGCTCCGGCGTCGAGCTGCATTTGCGCCAGCTTCAGTGACTTGTGTGTTTTGGTATGCGGGCGGATGCCGAGATTATGCTGCCGACCATAGGCCGCCATCCGCTGGATGTTGGCGGCAACTTTGCGCGCATCGAATACCAGTGCAGGCGTCGGCACTTCGTCCAGCCCGGCGACTTCCGACGGCAGATCGGCAGCTCGGATCACTTGGAATCTTCTTCTGTTGCGAGAGGTATGTAGTTAGCGAGAGTCTTCCGTAGCGGAGCTGGAAAGAGCCAGCGATTGCTCAGGATAAACGCCGGGACCTTTCGCCGCTACGGTAGGACGCTCCGAAGGGCGGTTCTGGCTCAATCCCAGATTTGCCGTTATGGTGGTCAAAGATGGCCGGTGACAAGTTGCCGGAGCCAAGTTCCGAGTAGGACGCACGCCAGGTGAAGTTTTCGAATTAAAGAAACGCAGGATGACTCAAGCAGAATTGTTTCCCGAAGAGCCTCCCCCGCCCGATCTTGAATATGTGACCGTGGCCAAGGTTGGCGAAATTCCCGAGGGGCACGGCCGGGCGTTTGCGGTGGCCGGGCGCATGATCGCCGTCTTTTGTGAAAAGGGAGAGCACTTCGCGATCGACGATTTCTGCCCGCATCAAGGGGCATCGCTGGCAGAAGGCCACGTCGAGAATCACTGCGTGGCCTGTCCCTGGCATCACTGGCGATTTAGCATCGTCGACGGCCGCTGGCTGGACAGCCCACGGATCAAAGTCGACGCATTCGCCGTTCGCATCGTCGACGACCAGATTCAGGTGTCGACCACTCCGCGACCAACCTAGAGTTTGTTCTTCGTTTACTCGTCGCTGCTCATGGCCGTGCGCCGCAGCGGCTTGGTCACCACGCGGAGCAAGGGCACGGTCGTCGGGCCGCCATGGAAGGTCCGCCCGGAGTCCAGATAGTGGTCGTAAACGAAAACACCGTGCTTGGCGTTGCCGGCCCGCAGGCAGCGCAAGATCGACGGATGCTGGCACTCCGGGCACTCGACGCGGAGCCCATGATTGTCGAGCAGCTGATGCAGCATCTTGGCAAAGCGTTGGTTTTCTTCCAGCGATCCAAAAGTCCAGCCGTGGAACTGTTGGATGCGGGCCTCGATCGCGCGGCGGATCTGCTGCTGAAGCACGCCGATCTCTTCTCCCAGCTGCCGCACTTGATCGAGGGCTTGCCCGATCGTGGCTCCGGGCAACATCATGCGCTGTCGCAGACCGCCATGCACCCGCTCGGCGATCAACTGGATGCTCCGCAGAAGCAATTTCTTGTGGCTCGGCGTAAGCGGCGTCTCGAATTCTTTCAGCACCAGTTCGACCAGCGCGATGGGTTCGCTTAAATGCATGACCGGGCCGAACAGTAGCGCGTGGCTGGTCGGGTTGGTCGCGGCGCCTTTGCGCCCCGATCCAGTTTGAGGTTCAGCCAACATCGTCTGCCGCTGTTGCCAGGCGAGCTGGACGAGTTTCTCGTGCTTTTTCTGATCGAGGGCCGTCTGGATGATGCGGTCCATTTGATAGGGAACGCCGAATATCGCTCCCTGGGCAGCATGCGCTCGCAGCCAGGCGACTCCGGCAACGGCCGAAAAGATCTCGCACAACTGCGGCATCAACTGTTCGAGAAATGGTTGCAGCGGCAGATCGCCGTCGATCAACTTGGCCAACCGCTTTACCTGGGTTGCGGTCGGCACGGCGGAATCGTTTGGCAGTTCCTGCAACGCATCCTGGAGGATTTCGAGAGTCATTGCCAATTTCCCGCTTGACTGGTTGCCTCGAGTGCGATCCCGGGCCGGTGGATCGAGAGAGAGTCGCTGTCGAGGTGCCTCGCCTTCGATGCTGGGCGGCGAAGCAAGTTCCCCACGCGGCCACCGTTTTCAGCTTTCTCGGAGCCCACATTTTTCGTGCAAACCGGGCGACCGATATTTTCAAAGGCTCGGCCCGATGTTTATACTCTATGTAAGAACATGGCCGACTGTCGAGCCCGAGGCTCCGGAATTCCATTTATTCGCGTTTATTCAATCGTGCCGGGAACTTTAGGCCCTGCCGCTTTGTCGAAAGGGCGCGGAGTAGCCGGCCGGGCGCCTTGCGATTGGTATAACCGGAGCCGAGCGGCAATGGACTGCAGGAAAACGATCGCCCGGCGCGCCGCCGGCGCTTGAGGGGCGATTCGGCCTGCTTAATTTCAGTTAGATCACGCGCCAGAGATCCGTCCCACTTGGTCCGATGCTCGAATTGGTAAGGTAAACATGTCCTCAACTCCGTCGCAAGAAACTGTTGAGCAAACCAAGCAGCAGATCCGCGGGCTGATCAACGAGATCGCCGAACTGTCGCGTTCGGAGCACGAAGCCGACGAGTTCTACCCAGCGGTGCTCAAACGGATCGTCGAGGCCTTGGCTGCCGTCGGCGGCGCGGTGTGGTTGATCGATGAGGCCGGCGCCCTGCGGCTGAAGTATCAGATCAAGGTCAACCAGAACCTGCTCCAGGCCGACAACGAAGATGCCATGCGGCACGGCCGGTTGCTGTCGCGACTTTACAGCCGGGCTCAATCGGAAATCGTCCCGGCCGGAGCCTTCATTGGCGAGGACCAATCGGAAGGCAATCCGACGCAGTTCCTGCTGGTCATCGCCCCGCTCTCCAGCGGCAAACGCTCGGTCGGCTTGATCGAAATCTTCCAACGCCCCGATTCGGCGCCGAATATCCAGCGCGGTTATCTGCGCTTCCTCGAACAAATGGCCGGGCTGATCGGCGAGTGGCTCAAAGGTCACACGCTCAAGCAGGTATCCGATCGCCAGCAGTTGTGGCAGCAAGCGGACCACTTTGCGCGGCTGGTCCACGACAACCTCGAACTCCGCGACACGGCCTACACGATTGCCAATGAAGGCCGGCAGGTCATCGAGTGCGATCGCGTCAGCGTGGCAATCAAAAAGGGTGGCCACTGCAAGGTGATCGCCATCAGCGGCCAAGACACGATCGAGAATCGTTCGAACATCGTCACGGCACTGAACAAGTTGGCCTCGCGCGTCGTCGCCGCCGGTGACCCGCTTTGGTACGACGGATCGGTTGAAGATCTTCCGCCGCAGCTGGAAGAGGCGATCGAGGAATACGTCGATCTTTCGCACGGGCGGACGATTGCAGTGCTGCCCATCCGCCGCCCCGAAAAGGTTGTCGAGGGAGACGTCAGCTCGAAAGAGCACGTCCAGCGCGAGGACCTCTCGAGTCGCGAGATCATCGGCGCGCTGGTCATCGAGCAGATCGAAAGCCAGTTGCCCGCCGACCTGTTACGTTCGCGCGTCGACCTGGTTTACGAGCACACCGCGCGAGCCCTGGCCAATTCGCTGACGCACAACAATCTGTTTCTGATGCCGCTCTGGCGAACGCTCGGTCGAGCGACCTGGTTCTTCCGCGGATCGGCTCTGCCCAAGACGTTGGCGGTGCTGACGCTGGTGGCCGTGGCCCTGCTGCTGATGCTGCTGGTCCAAATCAACCTGGACCTGGAAGCCAACGGCACGCTGCAGCCCATCGAGCAAAAACAGGTCTTCGCCCACGTCGATGGCGAAGTGGAAGCGGTGTTCGTCGACCACGGCTCGGTCGTCAAAGCCGGCGACCCACTCGTCCAACTGCGCAATCGCGACTTGGAAGTCGAAATCACCAGCCTGCAAGGACAGCTGCAGGAGACCTATACGCAAATCGCGACGCTCGGTTCGCAGGTCCAAGCCATCAGCGATCGGATCGAACGCATTCGCTTGCATGCTCAAATGAGCGAAGCGGTCGTGCGGCGGGACGCACTGCAAGAGCAGTTGAACCTGCAACTGGATAAGAAGCGGCAGCTGCGTCGCGTCAGCCCGATCGACGGCGTTGTCATGACTTGGGACCTGGAAAAGAATTTGCGTCTGCGGCCGGTGGTCACGGGACAGGTGCTCGTCACGGTGGCCAATCCCAATAGCGACTGGGAACTCGAACTCTTAATGCCTGAAAAGCGGATGAAGTATCTCGACGAAGCGATGCGGACCGCCGACGGCCAGCCGCTGAAGGTCGAGTACATCATGGTTACCGATCCCTCGATCACCCACACCGGCACGCTCGATAGTACCGCGGTTCACGGCCGCGCAGAACTCGACCCCGAAGAGGGAGCGATCGTCAAACTGCGAGTGCGGCCGGACAACGTGGACGAAATTTCCAAGCGGCCGGGAGCGGAGGTCAAAGCCGACGTGGTCTGCGGCAAACGCTCGGCGGCCTTCGTCTGGTTCCACGAAGTGGCCGAATGGATTTGGGCGAACGTCATTTTCTAAAACGCAACCTTAAAAGTCCCGCACTCGTCCCCGCAAGTCCACTGCGTCCGCTCGACAGATTCTGCGCACCCAAGCAAACCTGAAAATCTCTCTTCTCTGCAGGATACGGCTTATGAAACTCGGAAAACGTTGCTTCACCGCCGCCGCGCTCGCCGCGACGCTCCTGGGCGCCAGTGCTGTCGCCCAGGTGCAACCTCCCGCCAAGAATCAGTCGCCGGCTCTCCCGACAACGTCCCAGCCGCTGAGCGCCCTGCGCCAGTCGTCGCCGGGGAATGCCCAAACACCGCCGGCGACCGGGACATTCCAAGGCAACTCGCTGACGTCGGTACCTGCAGCGATCAAGTGCATTCATGACGTCGAATTGGCCGCCCAGGCAGACGGCTTGCTCCAGGAATTGCTGGTCGAGGAAGGCGCGGCGGTCGAGAAGGGGCAATTGGTGCTGACGATCGACGAGCGCACGGCCATGGCCGAACTGGCCGTAGCAGAGAAAGAAGCCGAAGCGGCCGCCGCTCAAGCCTCTCAAGATGCGAACCTGCGTTTCTCCAAAAAGGCGTCCCAAGTCTCCGACGC
>JBQCJB010000045.1:0-4677 GCA_051953155.1 Aureliella sp.
CATCGGCTGCTTACCAGCCGCGTGCGAAGCTGCTCAATCCATTCGACGTCAAGCCGATCAATTCGGTCCGGCGCATCGTGGACGAGAACTATCAGCCAGGCGTGACGACGGCGGATCCGCCGGTCGTGCCGAACTTCCTGCCGCAAACGAATATCGGCTCGACTGGCGAGCTGGTGTCGAAGACCTTCAGTTTGGCTGGCTACACGGCCGCCGACCTGCCGGGGCTGTACCTGGACTACGACAACACCGGTACGTTCCAGATTTTCGTCAAGGACGCGGCTGGCGTTGAGACGGAGATCGGAACCACGAATTTCCCGAACGCCAATCTCGGCCAAGGCTCAAACGTTATCAAGATCGACCTCAGTCGGTTCGCTGGGCAAAACGGATTGTCGCTGATCTTCCGCAACCCAGCCGGCACGACGACGATGAACGACGTCATCATCGGCTTTGCCGAACGTGGTGAGCAGATCGGCACGGTTAGCGAACCGTCGCTGATGACAGGCACGACCCTGGGCATTTCGGGCGTGGCAGCCACGCGGAACTTTTCGCTGGTGTCCTACCTCAGCAGCGAAGGTCCCTCCGTCACGTTCCCCTATGAGATTTTCAACGGTGAACTGGACGTGTTCGTCGTCGACCAGTTCGGTGCGTCCACCCGCATCGCGACCTCCGCGAACAATATCACCGCCGGCGAAACGCTCCTGGTGAAGGGTTCGCCGCAGACGGCAACACTGAACTTGTCGACCATCCGTTGGAATTACGCGGGCCAATCCGGCCTGCACGTGGAATTCCGCACTCGGACGGACAATCCGACTCGCGTGAACATCAGCGAAGTCACCATGGTTTTGGCGGACGGTTCGCGCATCAACTCAACGGAACCGAACTCGACGTATGCCGCGGTTCCGGTGCCTTCGACCACCATCACTCGCGGTGCGTATCAGTTCGAAGTCCGCCTGGCCGAGCCCTTTTATGAGTCACGGTCCTTCGGGGCGCCGGTATTGACCAAGTCGATCGACACCAACGATCGCCTGGCTGACAAGCTGAGCATCACCGCTCCGGCGGGTAGCCTTGTCACCGACGGCGACATGTTCGAACTGAGCGATGGCGGTAACAAGATCGTCTTCGAATTCTCGACCGATGCCAGTGTCGGACTGGGCAACATTCCAGTGCGCTTCACCTCGACGGATCCAGACTACGTCGTCGCTCGAGCCATCCGCGACGCGATCAACAACCCGAATGTTCAGTCGCGACTGGGCGTTCGCGCGGCCACCAGCGGTGGCTTGGATACTGGCACCAGCGGCCAGGATCCGCGGTTGCACTTGTTCGGCAACGCGAGCCTGCGAACATTGCTGGCTGCTAATCCGCTGGGCGCCGTAAAAGTCACGGCTCAGGTCGGCAGCAGCGATCGCAACGTCACCCGCGATCAGGGCCAGGTTTTGATCCAAAACAGCTTCGTCCGCAAGTCGCGCGATTACGGCATTTGGTCCGAGCCAGCCTCGCGTCTGGCCGACGATCGCGACAATCTGAGCTTCAGTTTGTCGACGATCATGCAAGACAAGCCCAATCTGGCGGGCTCCCAGGCGATGCGCAATCTGTTGGTCAGCAACGACAGCGTCGACGGTGGCCTGTTACCGGGATTGGTAATTCAAAATAACGTTCTGGAAGAAGGCGGTTTGGGAGGAGTTCAAATCCAAGGCGAAAATCCGATTTGGATGATCTCGCCAACGAACATTCCGTCCACCGATCCGGACGTCTCTGTGTCCACCCCGAATACGCACTTCGGCGGTTTGCTCGATGACGGTGACCGCTTGGTCGTCGACTCCGATCGCACACGGCTGAATTACGAATTCGAGGATCTCTCGGGTGCGCCGACCGGCGGGCCGACGTTTGGTAGCGGCGTCATCGGGGGCGACGGCTATGCGGCGGACAGCTCGCCGATTTGGTACCGCGACGACGGCGGTAGCCCGTATTACCGGCTACAGGGTACGGCCCTTCAGCCGCTGGGCACGACGGCGCTGGAAACGATGATGGCCATGCGCGATTCGATCCTCGGCAGCGTCTTCGTCACGAACGGCACGACGCAGCAGATTCGCGCAACGGTCAGCGACAGCCTGCTCGGTCCGACTCCCGGCTTCACCCCGGGCACCTTCGGCAACGGCACGACCGGCTATGTGAACTTCTACAATCGACCGGCCTTGTACCTGGAAGGGGTGACGAACGTTCAATTCGTCAACAGCGTCGGGAACAGCAATCCGTTCACGATCATGCAGGTGCCGCTGGGACAATCGCCGCAACCGCATGCACGCGTTGTCAACAACACGATCATCGGCACCGACGGCCGAGCCAGCTTCAACGGTCAAACGACCGCGCCCGAGTCGAACGACACGATCGACACAGCCGTCGAGACCTGGCAAGGAACCGCCCACAATCCGCTGAGCTTTGACGCCAACGGTGCGATCGGCGACAATCCGACGCTCACTCGCAATCCGTCGCAAGATGTCGACATTTATCAGTTCAAACTCGGCGTTGGTGAGCGAGCGATCATCGACATCGACACCAACGGTTCGCCACTGAACTCCGTGATGCAGGTCTTCGACGCGCGAGGTATCGCTCAGTCGTTTGCCAATTCGGTCGGTCTGGTAACCACTTTTAGCGATAACGACGCGGCGCCAGGCGAGACCTTGGGCGTCGATCCGTATATTGACTTCACCGCCACTTCGCCAGGCGTTTACTACGTCGCGGTCAGTTCCGTCGGTAACACGTCTTTCGATCCGTTGTCGCTGGCCAACCGCCAAACGGGCACGACGCAAGGCGCATACTCGCTGTCCTTGAGCGTCCGTCATCTGCAAGACTTCACGATCACCGCACAGGATGCATCGGCGTACACCGAAGGCGAGACCTTCACCATCTTCGGCGTGCCGGACATCGGCAACACCGGCAGCTCCGGACGCACCTTCGAGTTCACCTTCAGTGGCGCTGTGCAACCGGGCAACATTCCGATTCGCCTGAACAGCGACTGGTACTTCCCGGATGTCGCACGAGCCATCGCCAAGGCGATCAACGAGGGCAACGGTGGCCAGCCGGCTATTCCCAATACCCAAAGCTTGCCCAACGGCGCCTTCGGCAATGCCAGCCCGCTGCCGTCAGTCTGGGCACGCGTACTGGGCGGCATGAGCGGCGTGATCGATGCCAACCTCAATACGATCGTGGGTGACCTGGCGACCGTGCTTCGCCAGTTCTCTCAAGTCGATGAACTCGGCACCAACGCGCTGAGCGATCGTGAGATCGTCCGCCAGATCAGCGGTCCGTTCCGCGAGGTCAACCAAGGCCTGCAAATGTTCCCGCGCCGCAATGACGGTGTTGCCCCGACCCATTCGAGTTTGGGCATTGGTCACGACCGCGGTCAGACCGGTTCGATCTCGTCGACTTCGCGCGGCGATGGAACGACCGAGAAGTACGTCGTCGTCAAGAACGCCGCTTACATCCAGAGCAACGGCACAATCATCGTTGACCCGGACGCGAACGCGAACAACAACCTCGACCAGATCCTGCCGGAAACCGGAATTCTGGCGTCGCGGGGTGCGAGCCCAACGATCCTAAACAACGTTTTCTTCAACCTGCAGACGCCGGTGATCAATGAAGAATCGCGGCGTTTCCCGCTGACCGGCGGGGTAGCACCTTACGGTTCGAACAATCCCAACAACCCGATCAAGCCTGGTGAGGTCGTGCTCGGCGGATCGATTTTCCAGTATGCCGAACCGGCAGTGGCGCGCAATCGATTCGGTACGGGTATTGAGACCGTTCCGACCAACGTCCCCAACAGCAGCCTCGACCAGAATGTCACGGTTCCGTCGAACGTGAAACTGTTCGTCGATGCCCAAGCCGGCCAGTATTTGCCCGCTCCCGGTTCGCCGCTGATTGACAGCGCCATCGATTCATTGCCCGAGCGCCCGGCGCTGGCCAACGTCAAATCGTCGATGGGCATCTCGGTCTCCCCGATCAAGGCACCGAATCTGGACCTGGTCGGCCAACTGCGCGTCGATGATCCAGACGTCGCCTCGCCCAGCGGGCAAGGCCAAAACGTCTTCAAGGACCGCGGTGCGTTGGATCGGGCTGACTTCATCGGTCCAGCCGCGTTGCTGCTCGATCCAGTGGACAATGACGCGCTGGGCCTCGATGCCGACTCCTCGGTCTCGGTCGTTCAGCTTGCATCGGGAGTCTATCCCGAGTTCCGCATCCAACTGGCCGACGGCAACGAGCCTTCGAACCCGTTCAAGGGCGTCGGCATCGACGACAATACGGTCATCAACTCCGAACTGCCAGGCAAGCGTCTGACGGGCGCTTCGGTCGTCGTGTTCGAGGACGGCCGACTGTTGGTCGAAGGCATCGATTATCGCTTTGCCTATAACACGACCCGCGACGAAATCATCCTCACACCGCTGGCCGGCGTGTGGAAGAACGATCACGTCTATGAGATTTCGCTCAACAACAAGGACCGATTCGTCATCTCCGCGCCCAGCGGCGACCAGATCGCTGACGGAGATTCTTTCTCGGTGACCGATTCCTCCGGCGGCGTGGTCGTTTACGAATTCGATAGCGGTTATCGCTTGCAAGTCCCGCAAGGGTTGACGCTGCAAGCGCCGCTGGCCGGTGGCGCTTCGGGTGGTATCGCTGATGGCG
>JBQCJB010000046.1:0-3802 GCA_051953155.1 Aureliella sp.
CGCCGAGCCTTTCTGATTAGCGACGTTCCCGAGGGCTACCTCCGCATCGGCTCGGCACTCGGTTCGGCGCCGCCGCGGAGGTTGCTGATCGCGCCGGTGCAAGCCGATAAGCTGGTCAATGGCGTGATCGAGCTCGGATTCTTCCAACCGATCGCGGACTCTGCTCAGGAACTGTTGCAGCGGGTTGGCGAGTCGATCGGCGTGGCGGTGCGCTCGGCCAACTACCGCACGCATCTTCAGGACTTACTGGCCGAGACGCAGCGGCAAGCCGAAGAGCTGGAAACGCAGAGCGAAGAACTGCGCGTCGCCAACGAAGAGTTGGAGGAACAGAGCCGCGCGCTCAAAGAGTCGCAATCGCGGCTCGAAATGCAGCAAGTCGAACTCGAGCAAACCAACGCGCAATTGGAAGAGCAAGCCGGATTGCTCGAGTCGCAGCGCGACCACCTGGCCAAAGCTGGAGCGGAACTGGCGACTAAAGCCCAGGAACTGGAACGAGCCAGCCAGTACAAATCGGACTTCCTGGCCAACATGTCTCACGAACTGCGCACGCCGCTGAACTCGTCGCTGATCTTGGCAAAGCTCCTGGCCGAAAACCGCGAAGGCAACTTGACCGACGACCAGGTGCAATCGGCTGAAACGATTCATGCAGCCGGGTGCGATCTGTTGAATCTGATCAACGATATCTTGGACCTATCGAAGATCGAAGCGGGACGAATGGAAATCCGCCCCGAAGAAGTGTCTTTGGCGCGAGTCGTCGAGGACTTGACTCAAACCTTCCGGCCGATCGCCGAACAAAAGCATCTGCTGCTGCAGTTTAGCGTTGCGCCCGATTGCCCCGAGAGCCTCGAAACCGATCGCCAGCGGCTGGAGCAGGTCCTAAAGAATCTGCTTTCCAACGCATTGAAATTCACCGAGAAGGGGCAAGTCTCGCTGCGCGTCGAGCGTCAGGAGGGAAATCGAATTGCCTTTGCCGTCAGCGATACGGGCATCGGCATTCCGGCAGACCAGCAGGGATTGATCTTCGATGCCTTCCGCCAGGTCGATGGGGCGTCGAATCGCAAGTACGGTGGGACGGGGCTGGGACTGTCGATCACCCGCGAGTTCACGCGGCTCCTGGGAGGCGAGATCCAGCTATCCTCGACCGTCGGCAAAGGCAGCACCTTCACCGTTCGTCTGCCCGAGGCGTTCGCAGGCGCTAGTCCGGCGGGCAACGGCGGTGCAGGGAATGCGTCCGCGAGCCAACCATCGGTCGCGCACGCGCCAGTCATGCAACCAGCGCAGCCGCCGCTGATCGAGTCGCGTCCGCCGCAATCGCCGCCTGCGTCGAGCGCTCTGCGGCAGATGCACAGCATCCCGGATGACCGCGGCCGATTGAAGGCCGGCGAGCGGGTGATCTTGATCGTCGAAGACGATTTGAAGTTCGCTCGGGTGCTGTACGATCTCGGGCACGAATTGCATTTTCAGTGTCTGCTGGCTGCGACCGCCGAAGAGGCGCTGGCCGTGGCTCGCGAATATCTGCCCAGCGCGATCGTTCTGGATATCGGCTTGCCGGACCACTCGGGGTTGTCGGTGCTCGAGCGTCTAAAGCACGATTCGCGCACGCGGCACATTCCGGTGCACATCGTTTCGGGTGACGACCACACCGAAACCGCCCTGGCGCTGGGAGCGGTCGGCTATATGCTCAAACCCGTCAGTCGCGAGGCGCTGGCCGAAGCGCTGCAAGGCCTCGAGAAGCGGCTGGTGCGCCGAGTCCGCCATGTCCTGGTTGTCGAAGACGACGAAGTCCAGCGGCAGAGCGTCCAAAAACTGCTGGGTTCGCAGGATGTGGAAACCGTCGGAGTCGGCAGCGCCGCCCAGTGCCTGGAGCAGTTGAAGATTGCGAGCTTCGACTGCATGGTCTTGGATCTCTCGCTGCCCGATGCCTCGGGCTACTCGCTGCTGGAGACGCTCAGCCAGGAGGAGGCGTATTCGTTTCCGCCGGTGATCGTGTACACCGGCCGTGACCTGACGGCCGAGGACGAACAGAAGCTCCGCCGCTATTCGAAGTCGATCATTATCAAAGGTGCCAAGTCGCCCGAAAGACTGCTGGACGAAGTCTCTCTGTTCCTGCACCAAGTCGTTTCGGAGCTGCCGGTCGAACAGCAGCGCATGATCCAGAAGGCGCGCAGCCGCGATGCGGCTTTGGAAGGGCGGCGAATCCTGGTGGTCGAGGATGATGTTCGCAACATCTTCGCCCTGACCAGCATTTTCGAACCGCGCGGGGCTAACATCGAGATCGCCCGCAACGGCCGCGAAGCCCTCGAGGCGCTCGAAGCCGCCGGCGACGATCCGGCCCGCCAGATCGACCTGGTCTTGATGGATATCATGATGCCCGAGATGGACGGTTTGACGGCCACGCGCGAGATCCGCAAGCGGAGCCAGTGGAGCAAGCTGCCGGTGATCGCCCTGACGGCGAAAGCGATGAAGGAGGATCAAGAGAACTGCCTCACCGCCGGCGCCAACGATTACATGGCCAAGCCGCTGGACATCGATCGCTTGCTGTCGCTGGTCCGCGTATGGATGCCGAAATAGTGGAGGCCCGCGTGGACAAGCAGGTCGAAGACATCGAATTGCGACTGTTGTTGGAAGGCATTTTCCAGCGTTACAGCTACGACTTTCGCGGATATTCGATGGCTTCGATCAAGCGGCGGTTAACGCAGGCCAAGAATCGGTTCGGCTGCGCGAGCTTTTCGCAGTTGCAGGACCTGGTCCTCCACGACCCGGCGGTTTTGCATGAGATGCTCTCGTATCTAACCGTGCAGGTCAGCGAGCTGTTCCGCGATCCGGCGTACTTTCGCGCGCTGCGCGAGAAGGTGCTGCCGCATTTGAAGACCTATCCTTCGCTGAAGGTCTGGGTCGCCGGTTGCGGCGCGGGCGAAGAAGTTTATTCGCTGGCGATTCTGTTTCGGGAAGAAGGTTTGGAAGAGCGCACCATCTTTTACGGGACCGACATCAACCCCGAAGCGCTGCGCAAAGCCGAAGCGGGAATCTACAGTCTCGATCGCTTGCCGCTGTTTACCGAAAACCATCGGCAGTCGGGTGGCAAGTCGTCGCTATCGGAGTATTACACAGCCTCGTATGGTGCGGCTGCGTTCGACAAGAGCTTGCGCAAACGCATCGTGTTCTCCGATCACAGCCTGGTGTCCGACTCGGTATTCGCGGAAGTCCAGTTGGTCTCTTGCCGCAACGTGTTGATTTACTTCGATGCCCAATTGCAGGATCGAGCCATCGGGCTGTTCCGCGAAGCCCTGCCGCGCAACGGTTTTTTGGGGTTGGGCTCGCGCGAGAGCCTGCGATTCTCGGCGCACGCCGATGCGTTTTCGGAGTTCTCGCGAGCGGAGCGGATTTATCAGAAAAGGGGCGCCGAATGAACGCTCCTCCAGAGCCGCGCGCCGTCGTAATTGGGGCTTCCGCCGGAGCGATCGATGCCCTGTCGGTGATCCTGCCAGCCTTGAGCGAGGATTACCGGCTGCCGATCATGATCGTGGTCCACTTGCCTCCGCAGCACGATAGCCGCCTGGCGCAACTGCTTCAATCGAAATGCCGGCTGCGAGTCGTGGAAGCCCAGGACAAGGAACCGATTTCCGCGGGGTTCGTCTACTTTGCGCCCCCCGATTATCATCTGCTGGTCGAGCGGGATTGCCGGCTGTCGCTTTCGAGCGAGGAGCCGGTGCACCACTCGCGGCCGGCGATCGACGTCCTGTTCGAAACCGCGGCCGAAGCTTATCAGGCGGGACTAATTGGCGTGATTCTCAGCGGCGCC
>JBQCJB010000047.1:0-3890 GCA_051953155.1 Aureliella sp.
GCTACGGAAATTGACTTTACCTACCGCTCATGGTCCACTGAAGGAACTTATCGTTTTCGTCATTGGCTAGGCATCCGAAAGGCCAAGTCAGGGTTCGTCGCAAGGGAGCTACCATGAGGAAGAGGTCGGCATTCACACTGGTCGAGCTATTGGTTGTCATTGCAATTATCGGGATTTTGGTGGGACTGCTCTTGCCCGCGGTGCAAGCCGCTCGGGAGGCTGCGCGGCGGATGCAGTGCAGCAATAATTTGAAACAGCTAGGTTTAGCACTTCTTAATTACGAATCCAGTTATAAAAAGTTCCCCATCGGTTTTCGCGACACGGCAGCCACCGGCAATTTGCTCTACGACGGTGGCTGGTCGTGGGCCTCGGCCGTCTTGCCGTTCATCGAGCAAAACGCGCTGTACAACTCACTTGACCTGCGGTTTCATCCCTACGGCACGGGCAGCGATCCGGCCGGTAAGAACAAGGCGGCCGTGGGCCAGGTTCTGACCAGCTTCCGATGCCCGTCGGACATTTCTCCGCCGACGGCAGGCAACAACGGCGGCAACGCCAACGGCACCGCGGCGATCGCCATATCCAGTTACTGCGGCGTGCTCGGTTCGTTCGATGGGCAGTGGTGCCAGGTGTCCGGTGGAACGAACCTCCGCGGGGCGCGCAATCACGGACTGCTGGTCGTCAACGAATCGCGGAGCATCTCTGCGGTCACCGATGGTACGTCGAACTCATTTGCCATCGGCGAAGTTTCCTGGCGGCCGGTCATCAGCGGCGAAGGCTCGGTGCGGCAGTATGTGCTTGGAAACATCACTACCAACGGCGGCCCGCTGTGCACCAACGCCGGCCCGCAAAACAACGGTGCCCATCTGCACCTGCGCGCCGCGCGGCATAAGCTCAACGGTCCCCAAGCGACCGGCGAAAAGCAAAAGGCTTTTCACAGCTACCATACCGGCGGCGCCCAGTTCGTCTTCGTCGACGGCTCGGTGCACTTCATCAGCGACTCGATCGAACACACCAACACGAACTTCAATGCGCCCGGCGTAGGCGAGTTCGGTCCGTATGGCCTGTACCAAAAACTGGCCTCGATCGATGACGGCGCGCCGTTACCTGATCTCGGATTCTAAGCCGCTCGATTCCTCTGGTTCCGTCTCTTCTGAAGGATTGTTCAAGCAACATGATGCAGTTGGATCGCCTTTTCGTTGGCTGTGCGGGAGCTGCTGCCAGCTCCCGCTTTTTTCGCAGCGCCGGCTTTGTGCGCAGCGTCTGTGTCGTACTCTGCGCGATGGCGGCTGGGTGCGGTTCCAGTGGTCCGCAGCTGGCCGATGTGACCGGCACGGTGACGCTAGATGGTAAACCGGTGCCTAACGCCATCGTGACCTTCAACCCTGTCGAACCCGGTGGTTCGAACTCGCTCGGCAAGACCGATGCGCAAGGCAACTACCGCCTCGAATTCTCTCAGGATCGGAAGGGAGCGATGATCGGCAAGCACGAGGTCGAGATTACCACCAAGAAGATCTCGCCAGACGAGATGCCCGATTCGGGCGAAGCGGTCGAATCCGTGTACGTGCCGATCCCGGCCAAGTATCGCAAGCGGGGCGAATTGACCGCCGAGGTCAAGAACCAGCGCAACGAGATCAACTTTGATCTGACCAGCAAGTAGCCGGCGGACGCATGGCGCCGCTCTGGCGAACGGGCGGCGTTGCGGCTAACGCACGTTTACAGTCACGGGCTCGGAGGCCTGCTGCGGTTCGGGGCGGGCGGCGGAAGCGACGCGGGCAAGCAACCGGATTTGCTGCGGCACGCTGGGGACGATGACGAAGGTGTAGCGGAGTTGTTCGCCGGCCCGTACGAACTGGACCGGCGGCAATTCCCAACTACCACTTGCTTGCGAAAAGGTCGGCTGCACGCTCGCGCCGCCAGCGGTCGCCACGGCTTTCAGGCTGACGCCCTGCGGAATCACCAGCTGGATGCGCACGTCGCGATCGGGCAGGTTTTGGTTGTTGACCACGACCAGATCGTAGCGCGCCTCTGCATTGACCGTAATCGGATCATGCAGGTCGATGATGCTGATGCTCAACTGCCCACTGCGTTGGGCCTCCGATGGAGTGACCGGCGCGGAGCCCGTCGGCGGCAGGACAGCGCCCGGAACATTACCGCCGGGCACCGTTCCACTGGGAGCATTGCCCGGTGCTGGCGCGGTGCCGGCCGGCGGCAGCACCGGCGGCGAGCCTTCGCTGCGACTGATCAACTGGGTTGCGGCCTGCGCGTTGGCGCTGACGCCGCTGCTGGAGGCGGTCGCCGTCACGACCGCCTGCGACGACGGAGCTTTGACCAGGAAGTTCACGATCAACTGCGCTACCTGGCCAGGCTGCAAGTCCGGCGGATTCCACGGCAGCCGTCCGGACTCCAGACGCACGCGGCCGACGTTGGCTGCGTCGACCGCATTGGGTTCGAGCGCCTGGTCGTAGCGCAATTCGACATCGATCGCCGTCAGCGCGGTCTCGCCGCGATTGGCGACCTCGACGATGGCCTGCGCGATATTGCCGACGAAGGCTTCAGGCTGGACGCGAACGGCCACTTCGATGCGCGGTGTTTTTGGCCGGCGCGGCAAGCCCAAAATGGACGCCGAGCGTTCGGCCAGGACGCTGCCTCCGGCCGACGATTTCGCGCGCAGCACGGCGGGATGTTGGCCTTCTTGCAGAACGCGCAGCGCGACGCCACGGCTTTCCGTCTGGCCAGGTTGCAGCATCGGTATCACGTTCGTGATCGGCATCGGGCGGCCTTCGGCGTGCTGCAAGCCTGGGCCGGTCTCCAACTCCAGGACCAGGTCGACCAACGTCTGCGGTCCAGTGTTCGTGACGTCGATCTCATACGCAATCACTTCGCCGACCTCAGCCTGTGCGATCTTGTTCGCGGGCTCGAAGCGGAGGCCGACCGACGGGGCGACGACTCGCGTCGTGACCATTGAATCGGAACGCAGGTCGGGACTGGCGCTGCCGCTGAACTGGACCGCCACATCCTGCGGCGCATTCAGGCGGAGCCTCAGCGTGACTTCCAGCATGCGTCCAGCCGGCAAGATGTTTTGCACCCAAGCCACCGAGCCATTGACCGCTTCGGTCGGCTGCGGAATCGCTTCGATGAGTTCCGCTCCTGGCGGCAAGACGGCCACCAAGCGCGAGTTCTCCGCATCGATGTCGCCCGGGTTACCGAGCGTGGCCACATACGTCACCACGTCGCCAACTGCGGCCGCTTGCGGTCCGCTACTGGTGACTTCCAGTCCCGGCGAGCTGAACGATACGCTGGTCATCCCTTGCTGTAGGATCAACTCCGGCAAATTTTCAGAGGGCTGTGGCGGGCGGATGACTTCGATCTGTACGGGGGTCGTGCCGCGGACGCCCGGAGGCGCGGCCAGCGTCACCGTCGCCTGGCCGTTGGCGTCGACTCGAGCCACGTAGATATTGCTCTCGATCGGAGGCACAAATCCAGCGACGCTCGGATTGAGGATCGTGTAACGCACTTGCCAACCTTCGGCCGGCACGAGGTTTTCGGCGCGCGTTACGCGCGTGACCAACTGAACCGGACCAGGTGCGCGAGCGGCCACCGGCTGCGGAAAGTTGGCTTGAGAATCGACCCAGTAGATGATGGCCGTTTGACGGCGGCGATCCCACAGTTCGCTATCCGGCGCGAGCACGGTAACGCGGCTGACCCCTTCGCTGGGCGACGAGATGCTGAGCCACGTTTGCCCTTCCTGGACCATCACATCGTCGTCGCATCCCGGCGTGCCCTTGGTCAATAACGTCTCACGCGAACTGGTCCGGCCGCGGGCGTAATCGACATCCAGTTTCTCAACCTTCGGTCCGGGGCGCAGCGAGGAACACAATTTCCCCTTGGCA
>JBQCJB010000048.1:0-6211 GCA_051953155.1 Aureliella sp.
ATCGTCGTCCCGCCGGGGATGAAGGTCGATGCGATCGTGGCGCAAGGGCAGAACGACAACGAGCCTCGCTGTCTGGTCGAAGGCGTCCGCCGCGTCGTCGCTCGCGAAGTCAAGCTTCACTTCCATCGCGTGATTGCAACCGGCCGGGCAGCGCTCGGCGAAAAGAGCGCCCGCGCCTAAGCGGCGTGCGGCTTACCCGGCTCTGAAAAAATCTTCCTCTACTTCGAGCTGCCCATGTCAACGAAAGCAGATCGCCCGCGCAGCGCGTGTCCGTGCGGCCATAGTTTTCAAACGGCCGCACGAGTGCTGGCCGCACTGCTGATCGCCGCCTCGGTTTGGGGTTGCCGGCCGGCCGACAGCCGTTCGTCCAAACCTGGCCCTCAACAGTCGACGAGCGAAGCTTTGGCAGCCAGTGCCGGCTCAACCGAGCCTCGCGCAGAATCGGCTAGCGAACCAGAACGAGAACTGGCAAGCGAAGCCGGACGTGAACCCGGCGCCGATCCCGCGCCGCGCAAGTTGGTCGTCATGACTTGGAACGTCGAGTGGATGTTCGACGCGGACCAGAGCGATAATCGCAGCGAACTGTCGCGCGAGCAGTCGTCACCGTCGGAGGAATATTGGCAGTGGAAAGTCGATGCAGTCGCCGATGCGATTGCCAAGTGCGAGGCGACGATCGCCGCCTTGCAGGAGATCGAAGGCGCCCAGACGCTCAACGACATTGCCGAATCGCTCAAGCGGCGGCATCGCTTGTCGTATCGCCCTGCCTTTATCCAGGGAAGCGATTGGTTCACTGAACAAGATGTCGGCGTGCTGCAGCGCTCGGGACTGTCGCACGTGCGGCGTCACGAGCAATCGAAGGCCATGTTCGATAGCCAACTTTATTACAACATCTCGAAACATCTGGTCTGCGAGTTCCAGTGGCAGGATGTGCGATCGCCGCTGACGGTGATGACGGTGCACTTTCGCGCCAAGGAAGAAGCCGAGAAGGAACGAACACGTCAGGGACGGCTGGCCCGAGCCTGGCTCGAGCCGCAATTGGCCGCCGGCGAAGACGTCGTGTTGCTGGGCGATTTGAACTCGGAACATGCGGTGGGCGAAATGGCTGGCGAGATGAAGTATCTCGTAGCCGGGGATGGCGCGGGCAAGCGACCGCCGATGGTCGATCTTCTCGGCGAGCTGCCCGCAGCATCGCGGCGAACTCACCTGATTTTGAACAAGCAGTTCGATCGCATCTTGGTCAGCCAAAGCTTGATGGTCGACGATCCTCAGAGCCGCGATTGGGTTTTTTCGGCGATCGCCGTGCATCCCGAATGGTCGGTGCGCGGACGAGGCAACGATGGCCAGGCCCATTGGTCGGAGCGGCAAACGATGTCGACCAAAGAATTGGACGTCAGCGATCACGCTCCGGTCGTCGCCACGTTCGAGCTGCGCTAAGTCTGCAGGGAGGCAATCGCATTGACGGTCCAGCAGCGCGAATTTCCGATCCGGCTCGCGAGCCAACAAGAGCGTTTTGCGCGGCTGTGGTGGCCGCTGTCCGGCCCGGTGCGGGCAGTTATGGCCATCGTGCCCGGGCTGGGTGAACATTCCGGGCGATACGCGGCCTTGGCAATGCGTTTAGCAGCAACCGGCGCCGGCGTCGTCGCGATGGATCTGCAAGGCCAAGGGCTGTCGCCGGGTTGGCGCGGTTGCATCGATTCGTATTCCTCACTGCTGGCCGAGGTCGCCGCCTTGGTGCATTTGGCTCGCGGAGGTAGTGCTCTGGAGGAGCTGGCCCACCAGGAGAACAGTGCTGCCCGGCATGTCGTGGCTTTGGATGCCTGGCCCAGCGACGCGAGTGTCCCAGTTTGTTTGTACGGGCACAGCATGGGCGGCAATCTGGTGCTCAACGCGGTCTTGCGACGCGTCGTGGCGCCGGATCGACTGATCGCTTCGGCGCCCATGTTGCGCGCCGTGCAGCCGCCGAGCCCCTTGGTCGTGCGCGTGGCGCGGCTGTTGATGCGCGTCGCGCCGCACTATCGCTTGAAGGCACCAGTGCGCAAAGAGTATCTCTCGCATCTGCCGGCTGAACGCGAAGCCTATGCGTCCGATCCCCTGATCCATCGCCGCGTGTCCTTGCGACTAGGTGCCGGTTTGATCGACAGCGGTCTATGGGCGCTCGAGCACGCTGGCGAGCTGGACCGACCGTGCTTGCTGTTGCATGGCAGTGAAGATCGCATCACCGATCCGGCCGCTTCGCGCGAATTTGCGCTTGCAGCCGTCGGGGCCGGCGCGGCGTGCCATCTGATCAGTTACCCCGGCATGCTTCACGACCTGCACCGCGACGAAGGCCGCGACCAAGTGATCGCCGACATCGCCAACTGGCTCTAAGTAGGACAGCCCTCTGGGCTGTCACCGCACCCTCGCCAAAATAAGCCACTCCCACAATCCCCCCGTCAATTCAGCCGCATGAGCTGAAACTTCAGATACCGCAGCTCTGGCATGGCGAGCGGGGTCGGGTGATCGAGCGGCTGGCCTCGGTTGGCGAGCATGGTCGCGATGCGTCTAGCTCGGCCGATGCCCGCCAGGTTGACTTCTTCGAAAGCGGCCGCGCCCACGTGGCTGGAGCACGAAGCCAGCGCCAGCCAGCCGCCGGGGGCGACGACTTTGGCCGAGAGGGCTGCGAGCTTCTGATACGCTTCTTCGGCGGCCCGCTTGGTCCGCTCGCTGGGCGCAAACGAAGGCGGATCGCAGATCACTAGATCCCAGCGCCGCTGTTGACCGGCCGCCGATTCGAGAAATTCAAAAACGTCGCTGACGACGCCCGTGTGGGCGCCAGGTGGCAAGTCATTGATCTGCCAGTGTCGCTCGGCCGCGGCGATGGCGGCCGGTGCCAGGTCGACCGAAGTCGCTTCGCGGCAACCTCCCGCTCCGGCCGCTATGGAAAAGCCGCCGCTGAAACTGAACAGGTTCAGCACCGCGCGTTCATGGGCCAAGCCGCGGACCAGTTGCCGATTGTCGCGCTGATCGAGAAAGAAACCGGTCTTTTGACCGTGGACGACATCGGCCGTGAAGCGGAGTCCATTTTCGAGAAACTCGACTGGCTCGGTGGGCAACTCTCCGCGGACGGCGCGGCCGCTGGCGCCGCGCTGTCTCGGACGCTCGACGACGCAGTGGCAGCCGAGATTCTTGTCCAGCCATTCGGCTGTGTGGTGCACATCGTAGAAGTGCTGCGGAGCGCCGCCGTCGAGCTTGATGACTGCGGTCGCGCCGTAGATATCGATGACCAGCCCAGGCAACTGGTCGCCTTCGCCGTTGACCAGGCGATAGCCCGTTGTGTCGGCCGTGAGCACCTGTTGGCGCAGTTGTTTCGCTTGGCTCAGCGCTTGCTCGAACCAGGCGGCATCCAAGTGCCACGGGGGGGCTGTCCGGCAGATCCGCAGCGGTATCGGATGCTGCGGATCGTAAATCCCCGAGGCGATCTTCTGTCCGCGGCGATCGATAAGAATGGCGACGCTGCCGCTGCGAGCGCTCGGGCGATCGATGGCGTCGCCATAGATCCACAGGTGGCCGCGTTTGATGTCGCGCGTCAGATCCTTGCGGAGATGGACCGTCACCGGCTGAGTCGCAGCGGAACTTCTCACGCCGATCACCATCGAACGAACTTCGAAAAAAAGGGAGACCCGAGGAAGAGCCAGGGCAAACGGCGGCGGTTGCCGCTGCAGCCATTTTAGCACAGAGGTCCGGCTGGCGGCCGAGTGGTCCCGACGCGAATTAGACCGGTCACGAGAATCCCTCTCGCAGAAGAAGGCCAAATGAAAAAAGGCCCGGGTCGGACTGGGCGGTCCAACTCGAGCCCTTTTTCTTGCCGGTTTCGTGTGGAGGGTCAGCCCACACTGCGTCTATGACGCTGGGCCTATCACACTGGTCCTGTCGACTACTTGCTGGTGAAGTCGAGGTACCACAATCCGTCGTCCCATTCCAGGGCTACCTTGCGCCAGCCCAGCGGAACTTGGGGATATGGGTAGAACGGTCCGATGTACGGCCAAGCTGAAGGGCTGTACTGCTTCGGATAGGTTACGGCTGCGTAGTTGGGATACGCGGCGTAGCTCGGCCAAGCATAGGACGGCATGTAAGGTTGGTCGTAGCGCGGTGCGCCCATACCGTAGGCGACGCCGCCGCCGGCTTGCATCGGTACGGGTGTGCCCATCGCGGTCCCGCCGGCGACTTCGCCGCCGACGTAGCAGCCTTCGCCGGTCTGCACGTTGGTGACGCCGCCTTGCATGTTGGCGACCATGGCTGGAGCGAACGGCCGCGGGGTAGCAGGCGAGCCGACGACCGGCATGCTGGCCACTTGCGGTACGGGCTGCAGAGGCGGCACGGCCGGAACTCCCTGCAGGCTCGGTTCGATGCTCGATGCCTGGCGCACGGCCGAGGCCACGGCGACATCATCGACAACCTTGCGCACACCGCGGATGCGGCGGGCGATGTCCAGTACCAGCGCCTTTTGCTCTGGGCTGGCGACTTTGCCGCGCAGAGCCACGGTGCCTTGGGTCGTCGTGACGTCCAGGTCGAAGCCCTTCAGCGCACCGGCCTGCTTCTGCTGTTGCAGTTTGCCGATGATGCTGTCGGTGATCGCAACGTCGCTGCTCGATGGCGCCGCTTCGTCGGCCGAAGCGGGCACAACGTCCGTCGATTCGCTCGGACCGAGCTTGACTGCCTTGCTGAGCGAGAACTCGCCGCGAGCGTCAGCCGACTCGCTGGTGCGTTTGTCTGTGCTGCCTTCGCCCGAGACCTGCAATTTGTCGACCAGTTGAGCCACACCGCCGGTGCGCTCGACCGCTTCGACCACGATCGCATGTTGGGCTGGGGAGCGAACGTTGCCAGTCAGGTACACGACGCCCGATTCGACCTTCAAGTCGAGATCAAAGCCTTTCAGTACACCTTGTGACTTCGCTTGCTGCAGCTGAGTCATGATTCCTTCGGCAATCTCACGATCGCCGCCAAGAGCCCAGCTGGGCATGGCGGCAGACACCGATGCGATCACCACGCCAAACAAAAATCGTCGCATGGGAACCCTCCTACGTTCTTTCACGTCTATCCACATTCTGTCCGCGTGGGAACGCGAGGCCAGCGGTTGCATCGGACGCGCGCCGGCATGGTTGCATGCCTGGCAGCGCACTGCGTGCATCGATTGGCGCTTGTTCGCACGTGGTCGCGGGAACTGTGGCGTCGCTGCGGCGGCCTTGCCGCATTCACGAAACTCTAAACCGATTGTTGCGCACTCGCCGGGAGACGCTTCGCATAATCGAAACGCCATTGCAGGCTCGGCCGGGTATCGACCGAGCGCACGCTTAGCCCTGCTCACGCCAAGATTCCCCCCTTGAGCGCAACTGGACTGCAAGTCTGTCCGGGTTTAAATTTCGGCAAGCGGGGCTAGCGCCTGGTAGGGTTTTTTTGGATTTTGCGGCTCTTCTCATCGATACCGCGCGACAGAGTGCCGCTAAAGATCACGCCTCTCGCCCAACCCAACATGGCCAGCATCGCCACGGCCCCAATGGCGATGCCGGCAGCCATCATCCCGATCCGTGGACGCAGCACGGTCAAGAATCCAATCACGACAATAATAGCTAAACCGGTGCCGCGCATCCGCTGCCAACCCAGCCGCTCCAGCTGCGGCGCCGCCAGCCAAGCCAAGCCGACGACCATCCCGACTTTCAGCAGCGTGCCACCGAAGAAGTCGCGGCTGCCCGGCTCCAGCAGCGTGCCGAACTTGACAATCACTCCTCCGACGAGCATCGCCAGGGCTAAAAACAGCAGCGCCCACCGCGCCGCTCGCGTAACGGTTTCGCTATCGGCTCTGGGCGTTGGCTCCGGCTCAGGCATCAGATGCGTCCCAAGCCGAGTAACCAGTCGGTGATCTGTTCCACCGGAACCGTGTCCCACTTCGAGGGCACGAGCTCCGGGACCGGCAGGTCCACAGCTGGGTAGCCGAGCTTCTGCAGTTGCTCGAGGAACTCCCGGTAGGACTCGCGCGGACCGACGCTCAAGAAGTGCAACGAATCGGAGGGCGTGTTTTCACGCTGGACCTTCACCCCTTCCAGCGGCGTTGCCAAGAGCAGGACGCCGACCGCTTTGTCTTGCAAGCTGCGGGCGCCGATCAGCGCCATCCGCCCGCCAACCCCCAAACCGCCGACGACGGTCCGGGCTGCGTCGAGCGACCACTTGTCGGCCA
>JBQCJB010000049.1:0-2882 GCA_051953155.1 Aureliella sp.
CATGGTCCGGGAACTGATCCTGCTGCTCAAACGCGGCTACCTCGACCCGAGCTACTTCCAGGACAAATTCGGCGTCGACATTTGGGAACACTACAACGACGTCTGGCAAGGCTATGTGGACGAGGGCTGGGTCGTGCGTGACGGCGCCCGCATCGAACTGACGATGGAAGGCCTGCTGCGCGTCGACTCCCTGCTGCCAGCCTTCTTCGAACCCGAGCACCAAGGGGTGCGTTATACATGAGCGCCGAGTTGGTGTTCATGATGGGAAACTTCGAAGCCCGCTTTCCGACCGATCGCCTGTATGCCAAGAACCACATGTGGGCGCTCGCCTGCGGAGAGCTTGGCGACGAAACGCGTTTCCGCTTTGGCTTGACCGCCTACGCCGTGCGATTGCTCCAGGACGTTTACTTCCTGGATCTGACGATCGAAGCGGGCATGCATCTGGGCAGCAAGCAAGAGATCGGCTCGATCGAAAGCAAGAAGGCGGAAAGCAGTTTGTACACGCCCGCCAGCGGCACGGTCACCAGCGTCAACAGCGGGTTGATCGACGACCCTACCGCCATCAACCTCGACAAGTACGGCGCCGGTTGGATGTTCGAACTGGCGACCGCCGGCCGCGAGTTCCTCCAGCCGCAGGCCTATATCGATCACCTCCAGGCAGCTTGGGAAGTTGCCCAGCGGACCATCAAAGGGCAGGTAAATGCGTGAAGCTCGTCTAACCGTGGTCATCTCGCAGGGACAAAGTCGTAGTCCCGACAAGCGGCAGCTCGAAAGCGATATCGCCGAGTCCGCGGCCCGTCTGACCGATGTCGACGTGCTGGTCGTCCCGCACTTGTATGATCTGGCTCGCGATGGAGAAACGTTTTCCCGACTTCGCGACTTCCCCGGGCCGATCGCGATTTGTGCGTGGCTGTACGATCGAGCCACGCACTGGGTGCTCGACCGCAATGGAATCCGCGGTCAAACCGGCGAAGTACAGCTGCGCGAGGAAAGCGACGATGAAGACGAAGAGGCCGCTAGCGCCGAAGCTGAAGCCGCCGCGGCAAACGGCGAAGAACGCGTCATCGTCCAGCAACCGCGCCCCGATCGCCGCATCTATTGCATCGACCTCCGAGTCAGCCAGCAGGCCAGCGCTTTCGCCGAGGAACTGGCACGCATCGCTCAGTTCGAAACCGACTCCGCAAGCCACGCCGCCGAGCTACCCACGCTGCTGGGCAACGCCGGCGTAACGACGATTGCCGAGCACCCGACGCGCCGCTGGTATCCGGTCATCGACTTCAGTCGCTGCACCAACTGCATGGAGTGCATCGACTTTTGCCTCTTCGGCGTGTACGGGATCGACAGCGTCGAAACGATCTTGGTCGAGCAGCCCGACAATTGCCGCAAAGGGTGTCCGGCCTGCAGCCGCGTCTGTCCGCAGAACGCGATTATTTTCCCGCAGCACAAGACGCCGGCCATCGCCGGCGCGCCGATGGACTCTGGCGGCCTGAAGATCGATCTATCCAAACTCTTCGGCGCGCCCGAGGAAGGCGCCGATGCGATCGAAGTGGCCGCGCGAGAGCGCGACGAACAACTGCTGCTGGCCGGGCGTCAAGCCGTCGGCGTTACCGAAGATCTGGCGGCGCGGATCGCCAAGACCAGCGACCAACCTCGCGACGACTTGGACAACCTGCTCGACCAACTCGACTCGCTCGAGCTGTAACGTCCCGCCAGCCCGCTCAGCCAGCTCGCTCAGCCAGCTTTCTTCTTGTGGACTTCCATGTCGATCATGCCCGCGAGGATCTGGTCGAGGTCCATCTGCAAGCGCCACTGCGGAAAGTGGCTCTTCAGCTTTCTCAGATCGCTGATATAGCAGATATGATCGCCGACGCGGTTGGTATCGCTCAGCGTGTAACGCACGCGGAACTTGCTCAACCGCTCGATGCGCTCGATGCACTCGAGCACGCTGGCGGCGTTCTCGCGACCGCCCCCCAAGTTGTAAACCTCGCCGGGCCGCGGGTTGTTGGCAAAGGCTTCGAAGGCTCGGACCACGTCGCCGCTTTCGATCTGATCGCGGACCTGTTTGCCTTTGTAACCGAAGATCGTGTACGGTTTGTCGTGAACGGCGACATGCACGAGATACGACAAGAATCCGTGCAGTTCGACGCCCGAGTGCGACGCTCCGGTTAAGCATCCGCCGCGAAAGATGCCGACTTTCATCCCGAAGTAACGTCCGTACTCCTGAGCAATGACATCAGCGGCCGTTTTCGACGCGCCGAACAGCGAGTGGGTCGTGCGGTCAATGCGGCATTCTTCGCTGATGCCGTTCCAGTCCTCGGGCCGCGCATATTCCCAACGCGTTTCCAGTTCCTTCAGCGGCACTTCGTTCGGCGCGTCGCCGTAGACTTTGTTCGTGCTCATGTGGCAGAACACAGCCTCGGGGGCGAAGCGTCGGGTCGCTTCCAGCATGTTCATCGTGCCGCCGGCGTTGACGTCGAAGTCGAGATACGGGATGTCCTTGGCCTTGTCGTGCGACGGCTGAGCCGCGCAGTGGATGACCAGATCGAAGCGGTGATTTTGAAACAGCTCGGCGATCGCTTCACGGTTGCAGATATCGAGCGCAGCGTGCGTAAAGCGGCGAGTGTCTTGGAGCAGCCGCTGCAGATTCCAGTGCGTGCTCCCCTGTGGTCCGAAGAACGTTTCACGCATGTTGTTGTCGATGCCGACGACGTCTGCCCCTTGAGCGTCCCAGTGGCGGACTGCCGCCGAACCGATCAAACCGCTGGACCCCGTCACCAAAACCTGCATGAATTCGACTCCGCTCCAAAGAAACACCGCTGCAACTGGCTTAAAATAAGACTGTAACAACCGGATGTTTCGGCCGCAAATGCAGACTGCTCAGC
>JBQCJB010000050.1:0-3341 GCA_051953155.1 Aureliella sp.
GTCAAGGACATGGCCGGATTGTGCAAACCGGCAGCCGCTCGGCTGCTGGTCAAAACGCTCAAGTCGGAAGTCGGTATACCGATCCATTTCCACACGCACGACACCGCCGGCATCCAAGCCGCCTCGATTTTGGCGGCAGCCGACGAAAAACTGGATATCGCCGATGCTGCGTTGGCGTCAATGTCAGGCGGGACTTCGCAGGTCAATCTCAACACGCTGGTCGAGGCCCTGCGCTTCGGGCCGCGCGAAAGCGAACTCTCGCCCGACGTGCTGGTCGACTTGTCAACCTATTGGCAAGTCGTCCGCGAGTTCTATGCTCCGTTCGAGAGCCAACCGCTGGCCGCTGGCGGCGATTTGTACGAACACGAGATGCCCGGTGGGCAGTACACCAATCTTTACCAGCAGGCGCGGGCGCTCGGACTGGCCGACCGCTGGAACGAGGTCTGCCATACCTACGCGGAGGCCAATCGCGTCCTGGGAGACATCGTCAAGGTGACACCGACTTCGAAGTCGGTCGGCGACCTGGCGCTGATGTTGGTTTCCAACAATCTTAAAGCCGAGGACATCCTCAGTCCGAAACGCGAGCTGTCGTATCCGGCTTCGGTCATCGATCTGCTCAGCGGCATGATGGGCCAACCGCCAGGTGGTTTTCCACCCGAGGTGCAGAAGGCGGTCTTGCGCGATACGCCGGTCGTGACCGGCCGGCCTGGCGAATCGCTGCCACCGGCCGACATCGAGGCCACTCGCAAAAAGCTGACCGAGATTCTCGGCACCGAAGCGACCGATCGGCAGTGCGTGACCCACCTGCTGTATCCGAAAGTTTACGAAGAGTTTCTCGAGCACCAGAAGAAGTTCGGCGACGTCAGCGTGCTGCCGACACCTTGCTTTTTCTACGGACCCGATGTGACCGACGAAGTCGCCATCGACATCGAGACCGGCAAGCGGTTGATCGTGCGCTTCTTGACGATCGGCCAGCCGAAGCCCGATGGCACGCGCACCGTCTTCTTTGAACTCAACGGGCAGTCTCGAGAAATCGAAGTCATCGATCGCTCGCTCGAGTCGTCCGCGGCCAGAAACGTTCAGGCTGACCCGAACGATCCGACACACGTCGCGGCCAGCATGCCGGGCATGGTCATCGCCGTGGCCGTCCATCAGGGCGATTTGGTCAACAAGGGCGACAAGCTAATGGCCCTCGAAGCCATGAAGATGGAAACTGTGTTGTACGCCGATCGCAACGGCAAGGTCGAGCAACTGCTCGTCCGATCGGGCGTCCAGGTCGAGGCAGGTGATCTGCTGGCGATCATCAAGTAAAATGTTCGCCCCGCCCTCACCACGTTGACACTCACCTTTCCCACATCTCACCCGTGCGCGGAGTCTCGCATGTCGAAGGCACTTTGGTTGGCAGCTGCCCGTTTGGATCGTCGTGACTTCGTGCGGGCGACTGCCGGTTTCGGACTGTGGGCCCTGGCCACGCGCGGCGCAAACGCGGTGGTCCGCGACGTCCGCTTTGCGAGCGATCCCTTTACCTTGGGCGTCGCTTCGGGAGATCCCAGCTCCGACGGGTTTGTGCTCTGGACGCGGTTGGCCCCTGATCCGCTCGCCGGTGGTCAGATGCCCTCAGAGGCGGTCGAAGTCCGCTGGGAGATCGCGGACGACGAAGGCATGCAGCGGATCGTTCGCTCCGGCACTGCAGTCGCCAAACCCGAACTCGCGCACAGCGTCCATGTCGAAGTGGAGGGCTTGCCGGCCGACCGGTGGTACTTCTATCGCTTCCATGCCGGCGACGCGACCAGTCGCGTTGGCCGCGCGCGGACCGCGCCGCCGGCCGACGCGCTGCCCGATCGTTTGCGCTTCGCCTTCGCTTCCTGCCAGCACTACGAGACGGGCTACTTCACCGCCTACAAGCATATGCTGGAGGACGACCTCGATCTGGTCGTTCACCTGGGCGACTACATCTACGAGGGAGCGGGGATCAAAGGTCGTACCCGGATGCATGTCGGTCCGAAGCTCGATTCGCTCGAGGACTACCGCAATCGCTACGCCCAATATCGCAGCGACGAGCACTTGCAAGCCGCGCATGCGCGATTTCCGTGGTTGGTGACCTGGGACGATCACGAACTGGAAAACAACTGCGCGGGGGACATCAGCCAAGACAAGGACATCAGCACCGAACAGTTTTTGGCGCAGAGGGCTCGCGCGTACCAGGCGTACTACGAGCACATGCCGCTCCGGGCGGCGCAGTTGCCCGACGGCCCGCATTTGAAGCTGTACCGTTCCTGCGCGTTCGGACGTTTGGCCGCTTTCCAGGTGCTCGACACGCGGCAGTACCGCTCGGACCAGCCGTGCGGTGACGGGAAAAAGGCGCCGTGCGCGGAAGTCTTCGCGCAGTCGGCCACCGTGCTCGGCCAGGCTCAAGAAAAGTGGCTGGTCGATCGGCTGGTCGGCTCAGAGGCTCGCTGGAACATCCTGGCCCAGCAAATCATGATGGGCCGCGTCGATCGGGCGCCGGGCGAGCCGGTGGGCTGGAGCATGGACCAGTGGTCCGGCTACGACGTGCCCCGCACGCGGCTACTGTCGACACTGGCCGATGCCAAGATCGCCAACCCCGTCGTCCTGACCGGTGACATTCACAGCAACTGGGTCAACGATTTGAAAGTCGATTTCGACAATCCCCAATCTCCGGTCATCGCCACTGAGTTTGTCGGCACGTCAATATCCTCCGGCGGAGATGGTGCCGACCGTCCCAAGGGAGCCGACCAAACACTGGCCGAGAATCCCTTTGTCAAATTCTTCAATGCCCAACGCGGCTATGTCCGCTGCGATGTGCGGGCCAATCAGTGGCATACCGACTACTGCGTGCTCGATCAGGTCAGCCAGCCGGAGTCCAAGTTCAGCATCCGCGCAAGCTTCGTGGTCGAAGCGGGCCGCCCGGGCGCCCAACAAGTCAGTTAGACAGCTCCTGCTTTTTTCAGCTGCGCCTCGAAAATTTTCGCGAGGCGCGGCTTCGCATCAGAGCGTAGCATAGAGGTCGCCGCGCAGACCGGAGGACAGCAGGGGCGGGGATAGAGTGCAGCGAGGAGGTGCGGAAGCGCGGTTCAGATCCCGGCTTCGTTGAGCACTTCCTCGGCAACGAAGATAGGGAGAGGCGGATCGAAGGTAACGGCGACCGCGATCGCGTCGCTGGGGCGAGCATCGACTTCGATGAACTCTCCTTCGCGTTTTAGACGCAGCTTGGCAAAATAGGTGTGCTCGCGCAGTTCGCTGATAACGACGCTATCGAATTCCGCCCCGAGGGCATCGGCAACGGCTACGATCAGGTCATGGGTCAAAGGTCGCGGAGG
>JBQCJB010000051.1:0-2753 GCA_051953155.1 Aureliella sp.
TGCCGGGCAGGCGTCGGCCGCTGCGCTGGGCGGCTGCGGTCAGGCAATGCTGGACCAACGGCGCGATGTCCTCGCGCCGCGAAGCCAACGGGGGAATCTCGATCGCCAGCGTGCTCACCGCGTGCACAAAGCGACGTACCAGCGGCCCGCGACCGGCCAGTGCATCAAGCGCCAGTGCGGAAGTCGCGATAACGCCGACGCTGGGCAGGTGTTCGGCGAGCCACGACTCGAGCAACTGCAGCGTTGCGTCGCTGGCGCGGTCGATCTGCTCGACCAGGATATGCACCGTGCCGGGGGACGCTCCGGGGCGAAGCCTGCCAGAGCACGTCTCCAGCGCGCTGGTAAGACTTTGCTCGTCGACGATCGAGCAATCAATCGGAAAAACTTGGGCCGCTGCCACCGGCACGCCCAGGGCGCGGGCCCGCAAAGCCACCAGGCCTCGGGCCACTTCGGCTTTGCCGCTTCCCTGCGGTCCATAGATCACGATGCCCACCGTCGACTGCGCTGCCAGTTGAGCACGGCGCATGGCCAACTGGATCGCAGAGGAAACTCCCAGCAGCGGCCACAGCCCATCCAGCTGCGACCACTGCGAACGCAAACGCAAGAGCAGTTCGTCGGCCGCTGCTCCGCGCGGGGCGGCGGGCGGTCCTAGTGGCAGCAACCTCTCGCGCAAAACCTCGGGGCGACCGAACAGCACGAGGATCAAACCGGTCGAAGGGTCTTCGTCGATCAGTGGCACAAAGGCCTGCGCCGCCAAAGAATTCGGCTGCTGCGGTGGCCACGGAATGTGCCGCAGAGCCGCTCGGCCATGTAGCACTTCCGATGGCGGCGCCAGCGCCATGGTCAGTTCGGGAAACGGCGAGCTGTCTTCGCTCAACTGGGGCGAACAGGCCAGCCCCACCAACCGTGTGGCATCGGTGCGGAGCAGTTGGCACAGAGCAGCGCTGGCAAAGACGATCTCCAAGCGCTGGTCGAGGATCACCACCGGCCAGTCGAGCAGGTCCAGCTGCCGGGCCAACAGCCGGCTATTGCCCCCGCGAAAGGACTCGCGAATCGGCTCGCTCATGGCACCCTCCGTCGACGGCTGAGGGGCGAATTACGAACGCTTGTCCATCGGAACCCAGGAGCGCTGCGGCTCGCCGACATAGATCTGCCGCGGCCGGCCGATCTTCGAAGGCGATTGATGCATCTCCACCCAGTGCGCAATCCAGCCGGGCAAACGGCCGATCGCGAACAAGACCGTAAACATCTGCACCGGAATGCCCATCGCGCGGTAGATCACGCCCGAGTAGAAGTCGACGTTCGGGTAGAGCTTGCGTTCGACGAAGTACGGATCCTTCAGAGCCACTTCCTCGAGCTGCTTGGCGACGTCGAACAACGGATCATCCAGCTGCAACCGCGACAGCAGTTTGTCGCAAGCGCGTTTGATGATCGTGGCACGCGGATCGTAGTTCTTGTACACGCGATGGCCAAAGCCCATCAGGCGGAAGTTCCCCTTCTTGTCCTTGGCCATGTCGACATACTTCTTGACGTCGCCCCCATCATCGGCGATTTGCCGCAGCATGTTGACGCAGGCTTCGTTGGCTCCACCGTGCAGCGGTCCCCACAGCGCACAAATGCCGGCCGAAATCGAGGCGAACAAATTGGCGTTCGACGATCCGACCATCCGCACCGTCGACGTACTGCAGTTCTGCTCGTGATCGGCATGCACGATCAACAGGAGGTTCAGCGCCTCGACGAAATCGGGATCGGGTTCGTAGTTTTCCGTCGGCACCGCGAACATCATCCGCAAAAAGTTCTCTCAGTAGTTGAGATTGTTTTTGGGATAGATCAGCGGTTGGCCAAACGATTTCTTGTAACTGTACGCGGCGATCGTCGGCAGTTTGGCGAGCAAACGATGGATCGAGATCTCGACTTGCCGCGGGTCGTGTACATCGAGCGAGTCTTGATAGAAGGTTGACATCGCGCCGACGACGCTCGAGAGGATCGCCATCGGGTGCGCGTCGCGCGGGAATCCGTTGTAGAAGGAACGCATGTCCTCATGGATCATCGTGTGCCGGCGAATCGATTCGCGAAAATCGGCCAGCTCCTTCTCGTTGGGCAGTTTGCCGTAGATCAGCAGGTACGAAGTCTCGACAAAGTCGCAGTGGTCGGCGATCTGTTCGATCGGATAACCGCGGTAGCGCAAGACCCCTTTTTCGCCGTCGAGGTACGTGATCGCGCTGGTCGTGCTGCCGGTGTTGACGTAGCCTTCGTCGAGGGTGATGTAGCCGGTCAGTTTCCGGAGCTGCGAAATGTCGACCGCTTTTTCTTGCTCGGTTCCCACCATGGTCGGCAGTTCCAACTCCTGACCGTCGATGATCAACTTGGCGGTCTGGGCATTGGCTTCAGGTGAGGCCGTAGACATATGGCTTGGCTCCGCAAACAGAAATGGCCCAGCCCGTCGAGAGAACGGGCGGCCCGATGAAAACTCGGCTGAATTTCGGTGGTTGGATGACTTTCCGAAACAGCAGTTTACCGTTCTCGCGTCGCGGCGACAATTGACCTAAGCGTGTCAGAGCAGCGGCGGTGGCTGGCGAAAGCCGCCGGCCACCCGTCGAGTTTTGTCGCGAACATTTTTTTGCACACGCTCCAAATCTTGCACACTGTGCGGGTGCACCGCGAGGTGCTTCCGCTACTCAGCGAGGTGACGAGCGCGTGTGCTTGATCGTCCTTCTGTCTTTTAGGAAACGTTACCGATGTCCGAAGTCGCC
>JBQCJB010000052.1:0-2577 GCA_051953155.1 Aureliella sp.
AATGCGATCCTCGCGTCCTGGAACCAGGTGGCTGACCGAGATGCGACCTCCCGGGACATTGCGCAGCATCATCCGCGGATTGACGTACACGAAAGCGGTAAAGTGGACTTGCGGGTTGGGTCCGAAGATCACGATCTCAGGTACGGTTGCCAAACCGACGGCCACCAGCGGCTCGCCGGTCGACGGTATTTCAAGAATCGAACCGACCTGCCCGACTTGTTCGCCAACGACCAATCGCGAACCGCTGTCATGCTCGCGCAAGGCCAGCAGCGCCCCATAGCGAGTTTCGGCATCCGGGGCGCTCAGCAATTCTTCCAGCGCGTCGCTCGCCTTGTAGCTCTCGACCAGCAGCAGACCGTTCAGGCACATCGCTCGGAAGGCCGGTTCGATGACCGCCAGCTCCTTCAACACCGGCACCGCGCGGGCATCGTTCAAATAAGCCAGCGCGTGCGCCGCATAAAAGCGAACCTCTTTATCAGGATGCTGCAGAGCCTCGACCAGAATCGGAACCGCGTCCTTGCCCATGCCTTCCAGTTGCCAGGCGGCTCGGCGGGAAGTCGTCGGCTCGGTCAGTTCGAGCTTGCACTTTTCCATTCGAGCGCGTCGCTCCTCGGCCGGCTCGTCAACGCCCAGGTGCAGCACGACGTTGGCGAAATGGTCAGGATCCTTGCGGTAGCGTGGCGGCACCGTCAGTTCGATGTAGTTTTCTTGCTTCGGTTTGGCCGCACCGTCTTGCTTGGTGCCGTCGAACACGGTGAAACGTTTGTTGATCGACGGCAACACGGCCGCCATGGTAATCGCATGTGCGTAGTCTTCGTCGATGGCCAGTCCGATATTGCGAGACTGCATCAACCGGCCGCCGCCGACAACCATGGCCGCCTTGGCTGCCTCGGGTTTATCGGAGCCGGAGATCTGTTGTTCAGTCACCAGCGGACCTTCGACCCAGGCATAGCCGAAGCCTTCGCGGACCTGGCCCCCCAACACGCTCATCTCGACCAGCTCGGTGCGCATCAGCCAACCACCTTGCAGATCGGTACCTTCCGCATGGTTCGATATCTTGACCAGCACGTTGACCTGATCCCCCTTTTGCGAAGCGGGGGGCACGATCACCTGCGCCGCCACCATCGCGGTCCCGGGATCGTCGAGACACTGGTTGGGATTCGGGACGTTCTTGCGGCGCATCATGTCGAGCAAACGGTCGCGCTGCGAGCTGGCTTCGACTTTGCCACCGGTGCCGGGCAAGCCGGTCACCAAGGCCACGTTTTCGACCCGCGCGCCCGTGATGACTTTCCGACTGAACTCGCCGAGCGTTCGCGGCCGGTCCGCGCTCTGCCACAGCTTCTTGACCAGTTCCTTGCGTTCCTGTTGGACCTCAGCCGGCTCCTTGTTCCGCCGGAACCACGGCGCGACGCAGCCGCTGGCTGAGAGAACCACCGAGACCATTACCGCGCAGACGATTTCCGCAGAGGTGAGAGAGCACCGTTCGTAACCGCGTTTTCCGTCGCACATCCCCATTGCAGCATCCTTGCTTGCAGTGTCCGAGCCTATTACTAGCTGGTCGAACACTAGCGATTTTGCGACTCCGCGGTCAATAGTCGTTCAACCGAATCCCGAGCCTCCCCCAACCCGCACTAACCCAAGAACCCCCGCACCCGCCCCACTTTGCAGCCGCAAATGTTGACAATCCTCGGCACAATCAGTCAAGATAAATGCAATCTCGTCTTATTGTCCCGCCAGAATGCTTGCGCGGTCGCTGAGCGGCCGCTGGAAACGGCCTGCACATCTTGGCACGCTGGTTATCTTGGCGAACGTGGGCAATCCGTCGATACCCTTGGGAAACGTTACACAGGCCGAAGGCACGTAGGAGCCGACCATGGATCAACCGATGCGCGATTTCACCGACCTGCTGCTCCGCCGAGGCGTGGTCAGTCTGGACCAGCTGTCGGAAGCGACATCGCTAGCCCGACAGGACGACGTCTCGGTCGCCGACGCGCTGATCAAGCTGCAATACGCCGCTCCGCAGGACGTGTACCGGGCCTTGGCCGATTTCCACAAGATGAACTTCGTCGACCTGGCTGCCGTCCGCATCGACGATTCGATTATCCAGCTGGTCCCCGAATCGGTGGCTCGCGAAAACACGATCATCCCCTACCAGGAGGACGGCGACTCGCTGATCGTGCTCGTCAGCGACCCATTCGACCTGGAGACGATCGAAAAGCTCCGCTTCATCCTCAACCGCCGCATTGAGACGGCTCTGGCCCCCCGCGAGACGATCAACGACGCGATCAATCGCTACTACGGGCAGGTGGAAGGAGAGTCGGCCGACTCGATCCTCCAAGAATTCACTGATACGCAAATCGACTTCACCGAAACCTCCGAAGATGGGGCTGGCGGGGACAGCGAGCTGGTCGACGAGAACAGCGCTCCGGTCGTGCGACTAGTCGGGCTGATGATCCAGGAAGCCGTCCAATTGCGAGCGTCGGACATCCACGTCGAACCGTTTGAAGACCGCGTCCGCATCCGCTATCGCATCGATGGTGTTCTGGTAGAGCGCGACAGTCCGCCGCGGCGTCTGCT
>JBQCJB010000053.1:0-2390 GCA_051953155.1 Aureliella sp.
GTGCCGCTGGCGACCGCCTGAGCCTCGATGCGCAGGCCGACCGCGACATCGAGTTGGCGCGACAGCGCCGCAGCGATCTCGGGCGATGACTCCACCTCGAGGGCGAGCTCGTCCAATTGGCCGCGGCGACGGATCGTGACGCGATACTCGGCGATCTGCGGAAAGCGGCGCACGACCGCTTCGATGCTGCTGGGAAACACGTTCACGCCGCGCACGACCACCATGTCGTCGGCCCGTCCAATGATCCCCTCGCGCAGCCACAGGAAGCGGCATGGTCCGTCGGCTGGACGTTCGGCCCGCACCAAATCTCCGGTGCGGTAGCGAAAGACCGGCGCACCCCAGCGACCCAAGGAGGTCAGCACCAGCTCGCGCAGCGGCTCGTCCGGCTGTTGTCCCGCGACCGGCAGGAGTTCGGCAATGAAACTGGTTTCGATGACGTGCACGCCGCCGCCGGTCGGCCAGCCGAAGCCCCACGGGCCGATTTCCGTTGCGCCGCAGTGATCGACGACTTGGGCGCCCCACGACTCTTCGATGCGTTGGCGAACTTGCGGCAGACTGCCTCCAGGTTCGCCCGCTACGATCAGTCGCCGGATCGGGAGCTGGTCAAGGGGAAAGTGGCAATCGACTGCGACTTCGGCCAACTGCAGGGCGTAGGAGGGCGTACAGGCGATAACCGTCGGTGCCGTTTGACGCATGAACTCCAGCCGGGCGATCGACGAGAGGCCGCCGCCGGGAATCAACCGCGCCCCGCGCTGCACACAGGCTTCGTAGGCGCTCCAGAAACCGATGAACGGGCCAAAGGAAAAGGCCATGAAGACCCGGTCCTGCTGGGTGACCTCGGCCGCTGCGAGCACATGCTGCCAGGTGTCGGCCCACCATTGCCAGTCGTCGGCGGTGTCCATCACCAGCAGGGGCGTGCCGCTGGTGCCGCTGGTGCGATGCACTCGGCGATACTGATCCGCGGGAAACGTGTGATGGTCGCTCAGCCCTTGTGCAGCCTGAGCTTCGACCAGCTCCTGCTTGTCGGTCAGCGGCAGCCCGGCGAGCTCCTCGAGGCTCTGCAACTGGAGCTGCGATGAGCCGAATTTGCGGCGATAGAAGGCGTTGCTGGAGAGAATCGCCGCCAGCTGTTGGTTCAGCCGCGCCAATTGCCACTGGTAAATCTGCGCGGGCTCCCAGCGCCAACAACTCTGGGGTTCGGGTTGGACGGCCGGTTCAAGGCGGGACAAGCGACAGCTCCTGGCGATGTTCATTTTCGAGTGCCGACGAATCCTTTCCCGGTAGGAAGGGTTTACATTACTCGTGCTGGCCTGTCCAGCAGGGAGCGGGTAGAACCTTAGGGCGTCGCCCGTCCGAATCCAACGACTACGATGCACAGCTCAGGAGATTAGGAGTCGCAATGCTCGAAACGCGTCATGAAGGCCTGTTTGCCGCCACCTATACCCCATTCGATGCGCAAGGAGAAGTCAATACGGAGCCGATCGGGGGGATGGTCGACTGGTTACTGCGACGGCACATCTCGGGGCTTTATGTCTGCGGCAGCACGGGCGAAGGCATGTCGCTGACCAGCGACGAACGCAAGCGGGTCGCGGCTGCGTATGTGGCGGCCGCCAACGGCCGCGTGCCGGTGTTCGTCCAAGTCGGTCACAACTCCTTGTACGAGGCACGCGAACTGGCCAAACACGCTCAGTCGATCGGAGCCAGCGCGGTCTCAGCGACGTGCCCGTCCTACTTCAAGATCTCCTCCGTCGACGATCTGGTGAGCTCGATGGCTGTTGTCGCCGCGGGAGCTCCGGAGTTGCCATTTTACTACTACCACATCCCGAGCCTGACGGGGGCCAAGCTGGACATGGTCCGCTTTCTCGAACTGGGCAGGAAGCACATGCCCAATCTCGCAGGGATCAAATTCACCTCGACCGAAGTCCACGAGTTCCAGGCATGCCTGGAGTTCGACCGCCGCAGTTTCGAAGTCATGTGGGGCTGCGATGAGATGCTGCTGTCGGCTCTGGTCGCCGGCGGCAAAGCGGCGATCGGCAGCACGTACAACATCGCTTCTCCCTTGTACTGGCGAATGATCCAAGCCTTCCAGCGCGGCGACGTCGATACCGCTCGCCAGCTCCAGGTCCAGGCCGTCGAAATGATCCGAATGATTTACGCCTATCCTTTTCATTCGGCGATGAAGACGATTCTCAACCGTTTGGGATTCGATCTAGGCAAGTGCCGTCTGCCGCAACCGGAGCTCAGCGACGCCCAACAGAGCGAATTGAAACGTCGGATCGACTCGATGCCCTTCTTCGGTTAGCCTGTTGGCCAAACGATGCAGCCTGGCCGCCAGGTTGGTGTCTCGCACTCTCTCGCTTCGAACTCTCGCGCTTGGGAAAGTCCGCATC
>JBQCJB010000054.1:0-2942 GCA_051953155.1 Aureliella sp.
AAGCCGATCGGCAAGCCCAGCATGAATTCCTTTACTGGGAATTTCATGAAAAGGGATTTCACCAGGCAGCGCTTTACCAAGGCCGCTGGAAGGGGATGCGCCTCGGTTCGCCGTCGGCGCCGCTACGCGTTTTTGATCTGCAGACCGATATCGGCGAACAGCACGACCTGGCCGACTCCCGACCGGAGATTGCTGCCAAACTGGGCGATTACTTGAAGACCGCTCGCAGCGAATCCACGGACTGGCCCATCCGCGCCGCCCGCGCCCCTTAGCGCCTCTCGCATCCAATTCTTTTCCCCTGGAGACTCGACCGATCATGAGAATGCTATTGGCTTTTGGGATCGCGCTGGCCGTCGCCGGCAGTTGCTTGATGCGGCCTGCCGTGGCGCAAAACCGAGGCACGCCGAACGTGTTGTTCATCGCGGTCGATGACCTCAACCACTGGGTCGGGCACCTGGGGCGCAATCCTCAAACCAAGACGCCCAACATCGATCGGCTGGCGCAGCGCGGCGTGACGTTCACCAACGCCCATTGTGCGGCGCCTATCTGCAATCCGTCGCGGGCAGCCTTGCTCTCGGGACGTCGCCCGAGCTCGACCGGGATTTACGACAACACGCAGCCCTTCACCTCGGTGATCACATCGGACCAATCGCTGGTCACTCAGTTCAAGAACGCCGGCTACGAGACGCTGGGCATGGGCAAGCTGTGGCATGGTGGTTTGGGGTTTGCCGACCAGTGGCTGGCAACCGGCGGCAAGGAACGCGGCGGCGACCATGGCAACGGCAAGGTCATCGACCGGAGCATCGGCGGCATCAAGTTCGGAATCATCGAGGGAGACGACAGCGCGGTACCCGATACGCAAATCGCCGACTATGGCATCGCGGAGCTGGGCAAGAAGCACGCCAAGCCGTTCTTTCTGACGGTCGGTTTCCACAAACCCCACATGCCTTGGAACATACCTCGCAAATACTTTGATTTGCATCCGCTCGACGAGATCCAGTTGCCGCCCATTCAGGACGGCGACTTGGCCGACATCCCGCCAGCCGGAGTCAAGGTGGCGCACGCGTCGGGCGATCACGCACGCGTGCTCGAATCGGGCCGGTGGAAGGAAGCCGTGCAGGCGTACCTGGCGGCGATCAGCTACCTCGATGGACAAGTAGGACGCGTCCTTGATGCGCTCGACAAGTCGGAATACCGCGATAACACCATCGTCTGCTTTTGGGGCGACCACGGCTGGCATCTCGGCGAGAAAGAGCACTGGCGCAAATTTGCTCTCTGGGAAGAGGCCACGCGGGCACCGCTGATCTGGGTCGTGCCCGGCGTCACTCAGCCCGGTGGCGTTTGCGCTCGACCGGTCGACTTCATGAGCATCTACCCGACGCTGTGCGAACTGGCCGGCATTGCCAAACCGACGCACGTCGAAGGCCTGAACATCACCGAACTACTCGCAGATCCGAAAGCCCCCTGGTCGCACGTGGCCGTCACGACGCACGGCCTGAACAATCACGCGGTGCGCACCGAGCGTTGGCGCTACATCCGCTACGCCGACGGCGGTGAGGAGCTCTACGATCACGACCAGGATCCGTATGAGTGGAAGAATCTGGCCGGCGAACCCGCGCTGGCTCAACTCAAGGCCCAACTAGCCCAGCACTTTCCAACGGTCAACGTCCCGCCGGCCGCCAGTGCGAAAGCGGCCGCTCCACGCCGCCGCGCTCGCCTCAACCAGTAGTAAGTCACCAAAGGGTTATGCCCCGGAGAGCTTTGGCCTTGAGAAGCTCCTGAGAATCTCACCCGGAGGACGTCACCCGTGTGAACGTCCTTCGGAGACCTTCGCCCGAAAGTGAATTACTTCAGCGGCTGGTAGGCGGGCTTCCACAGCCAAGGCAGGACATTAGCCCGGTTGGCATACTTTTCCCACAACCGGACCATCGATTCCAATCGCTCGCGCTGGCCGTTGGCCAGGTTGTTCTGTTCGCTACGGTCGCGGGAGATGTCATACAGTTCCCAGTCGCCGGCCGGACCTTTGGCGACTGCTTTCCAATCGCCGACGCGAACCGCGCGGTTGCCTTCGTGCTCCCAGTAAATCGCTTCGCGCTCTAGGGGCTGGTCAGCAAACGCGGGCACCAGGCTGACACCTTCTAGCGGTGTCGCTTCGGCGGGGTATTTTGCACCGGCCAGATCGACACACGTGGCCATGATGTCGATCAAGTGTCCCGGTTGCCGCCGCAATTGGCCGCGAGCGGCGATGCCTTTGGGCCAATGGGCGATCAGCGGAGTACTGATGCCGCCTTCATGAACCCAATGTTTGTATTCGCGAAACGGCGTGTTGGAGACCGTGGCCCACCCGCGGCCGTAGCCGATGTAGGTGTCGGCCGGCCCTGGGATTACGTTCGGACCTTGGCGGACTGGATAGCCGTCGCGAGTTTGCGGAGGCACCAGAGCGACCGGCAGTGCCTCGGGCGATATGGGCGGAAGCGTCGGCTTGTCCAGGCGTGGGCCGTCCTGCCGGCCTTTGACCTTGCCGCGCCCCATCGGTTCGGCGCAGCCGCCGTTGTCCTGCAGGTACAGCACCAGCGTGTTATCGAGTTGGCCGTGCTTCTTCAGCGTGTCGACGATCTGTCCGACGCCGCTGTCCATGTGTTCGACCATGGCTGCATAGACTTCCATGCAAGCGATCTCGCGCTGCCGATTCTTGACGTCGGACCATTCTTCAGGCGATGGTGGCAGAGGTTCGTCGGCGCTGACCAGTCCGAGGCTGGCGGCCTTCTTCAAACGCGCCTGGCGGATCGGTTCATAACCGGCGTCGTAACGCCCTTTGGTCTTGGCAATGTCCTCCGGCAGCGCGTGCATCGGCCAATGGGCCGCGGTGTAGGCGACATACATGAAGAGAGGGTCGCCCGGCTTGACCGCCTGATGCTCCTTGATGAACTTCGCCGCGTGGT
>JBQCJB010000055.1:0-4424 GCA_051953155.1 Aureliella sp.
AGACCTCAAGTGCATCTCGAACGCCAGCTGCACCACGAACTGCTTGGCCCCAGTCGCCAAGGTGCTCAACGACACCTTCGGCATTGAAAACGGCCTGATGACGACGGTGCACGCCTACACCAATGACCAGAACGTTCAGGACTTGCCTCACCAAGATCCTTACCGCGCCCGGGCCGCGGCTCAGAACATCATCCCGACCAGCACCGGCGCTGCGTCGGCCGTCGGTTTGGTGATTCCGGAACTGAAGGGCAAATTGACCGGCATCGCCATGCGCGTTCCGGTGGCCACCGGCAGCGTGGTCGATTTGACGGTCAACCTGGCCAAAGAGACCACCCGCGAAGAAATCAACGCGGCCATGAAGTCGGCGGCCGAGGGCAAGCTGAAGAACATCCTGTCCTACACCGAAGACCCGATCGTCAGCTCCGACATCATCGACGACCCGCACAGCTCCATTTTCGCCGCCGATTTCACGCAGGTTCTCGGCAACAAAGGCAAACTGGCGAAGGTCATCAGCTGGTACGACAACGAGTGGGGCTACAGCAGCCGCACCGCCGACCTCTGCGCTCGTCTGGCGAAGTTCCTCTAAGGACTCGCAGCCGACCAATTTTCTGCGACCCAGCCAGGCGTGCCACCACGGCTCGCCTGGCCTCTCAGGATCGAAGCGGCCGTGCCGGATGGACACAAATGCCGCCCAAACGCGTCCGATGGCTTGAACGAAGCCCAGGGAGCCTCTCACCATGCGTTGCGGTCGAATCGTCTGGATAGTCGTGCTCGCGTTGCCGACAGTTTGTTGGCTGGCATCCCCGCGGCGGGCAGCATGTGCCCAAGAGCCCAAAACGGCACCTCAGGCACAAGTCGTTCCCGAAAAAGCGTCGACGGTCTATCCCTTGGACACGGTCGTCGACTCCAGCGGGAATGCTTACATCGTCGATCGCAACCTCCCCGGCGTCTGGTGGCGACACGACGAAAAGCTGCAAGTCTACGTTCAAGGTTCCAAACGCTTCCGCGAAGCCCTCAATGCCGCCCGGTGCCTGGCGCTCGACGCGTCGGGCCAGCTCCTGGTCGGCGACAGCAGCACTCGCGAAATCTATCGCATCGGTCAGGACCGCAAGCCGCAACCGCTGACCGGCGGGGCGATCGGCATCCCGATGGACATCGCCGTCCGCGCCGATGGCAGCTTGATGGTCGCCGATCTCGAGACGCGCTCGCTGCTGCGAGTATCGGCCGACGGAAAGGAAATCAAGACGATCGCCAAGGTCAACCCACGCGGCGTCTTCGTGGATAGCCAGGACAAGGTCTGGGTCGTCTCTCAAGATCCGCAGCAACTGCAAATCGTCGACGACTCAGGCAAGAGCACGCCGGTGGTCGAGAAACGCATCTTCGACTTTCCCCACCAGGTTGTCGTCGACTCCCACGGCACGGCGTTCGTCTCCGACGGCTATAAAAAAGCGGTCTGGAAAGTCGTCCGCGGCTCTGCTCCGGAATTGGTCGTCTCCGGTGCACCGCTGGACAACCCGGTCGGATTGGCGCTGGTGGAGGATCAGGTCGTCATCACCGATCCGCGGGCCCGGCAGGTGTTTCGACTGCAGGCCGGCAAGTGCGAACCCTGGTTCGCGATACCCGAGCGCTAGTCGTGAGCCAGCATCGGTTTGGCGCCCAGATCCCGCAGGTGCGCCCGCTGGATCGTCAAGCACATCTCGATCAGATCGTTGACGATCGGCAGCAATTGCTCCCATTCTTGATCGTCGCGGATGTCGGCCAGCAGCGGCATCAGCTGTGCTGCTAAACCGGCGATGGCTGGCAGGTCGTTTTCCTTGGCCGTGCGGGCCAGGTCGTTCAGCTGCTCGCACAGAGGCGCCCGCGACTTCGACTCGAAACTGCGGATGATCCGTTCGGTTTGCTGGCCGATCGAAATCGCCAGCTTGTTGCCCAGATCGCTGACGCCATAGCGGCTGTCCAGCCTCCAGCCAACCTGCAGATTGACGAAGCGTTCGACCAGCTCGGGATCGAACTGCGTGCCCGCGCACCGCCGCAGTTCCGCAAAGGCTTCTTCGGGCGACCTGCCCGGGCGATACACGCGGTCGCTGACGATGGCGTCGAACGCGTCGACGATGCAGACGATGCGGGCCCCGAGCGGGATGTCGCTGCCCCTGGGCATGTCGTCCGCCTGCCGGGTGCCGTCGAAGCGGCAGTGATGCCACCGCAGGATCTCGGTCAGCTCGGGGCAATCGAACGACGAGGCGACGATTTCCACGCCCATCCGCGCGTGGGCCTCCATCACTTTCCACTCTTCAGGTGTCAGCCGATCCGGCTTGAACAGCACCGCGTCGGGCACACCGATCTTGCCGACGTCGTGGAGCAGCGCGCCGATTTCCAGCACATAGAGTTCGGTCACCGACATTAGCCCGCGCCCAAGAGCCACGCTCATCTCGGCCACGCGCTGGGAGTGTGCGGCGGTTTCGGGATCGCGATAGGCCAATGCCGAGTGCAGCGAGGCGACCGCGTGATAAGGGATCGTCTGAACGTCGGCAGCTTTCTTCGAGGCGGCTTTTTCGTTCTTGGCCTCTTCCAAATGCTCGAGTTCCGGCGACCAACTGCGGACCGCGTTGCGCCCGCCATGCTTGGCCGCGTAGAGCGCCTTGTCGGCTTGCTCGAGCACTTCCTGGAAAGTCTTTGCCCCGAAGACGACATGCGACACACCGATGCTGGTCGTCACCGCATAAGGCGTTGCCAGGCCGACCGCGATCTCGCGCCGAACTTCTTCGCCGATTTGCGCGGTCAATTCCTCGTTGAGCTTGGTGACGACGCAGAATTCTTCACCACCGTAGCGGGCGACCAGACCGCGGTCGCCGACCGTCTTCTCCAGCACGCGGGCAACGTTCTTGAGCACGACGTCTCCGATCGCGTGCCCATGCGTGTCGTTCAAGCGCTTGAAGTGGTCGACGTCCAGCATCATACAGCCTAGCGGATCGCCCATTTCGACGTGCGCCGTCCAGTGCTCTTCCAACCGCTCGAACAACTCGCGACGGTTCATGATGCCGGTCAGCGCATCGCGCGAGGCCAGCTCGCGAAGGCGATTGTTCTGGGCGCGAATCTGTTCGCGCGAAGTCTCCAGCTCCTGCATCGCTTCGACCAGCGTCTGTCGCTGCTCTTCGAGGATGGTCACGTCTTCGAAGCTGATCAGTGCGCCGGCCAGTTTGTCGTTGCTGTCGTAAACCGGCGTCGCGTTGACCACGAACCACTTTTCGCTCTGCTCGGGATTCTTGAGCGAAAGCGTTTCGCCCGAGCAGGGTTCGTTGCGGTCGATCGCGCGGTGCCACGGCAAGCTGGTGATGTCCTCGCTCTGCCACGCGAATCCATCCAGCGATTTGCCGACCAGTTCGTTCGGAGCAGTTGCAAAGTACTTGGCAAAGGCTTCGTTGGCCAAGACGATCCGCTGCTGGGCATCGAGCACCACGACGCCGCCGGCGATCGTGTCGAGGGTATTGCGGACGCGCCGCGGCACCGTGCTGCTCGGGTCGAGCACGTTGATCGTACGCCGCAGGACGAGCATAAAGATGATGAAGTTCAGGCTCATGACCGAGACCATGACGACGATGCCGTGCCAGGCCGCGCCCCATCTCGGTTGGTCATCCTGAAAGGCCGCTTCCAAATTTCCCCACTCACGTCCATCGCGCCGGATGGCGATGCGAAGGTTCGTCAGCGTCGAACCCTGTTGGGGATCGAGATGCCAGGCGCTGGCGTGGTCGCCAACCGCGGCCAGAACCAGGCCGTCGAAACGGACCACGCGGGCGCTCAGCGCCAGCGGCGTAATTTCTTTGAATTGCTGGAGCTGCTGGGCAATGGCCGCCTGGTCCTGCCGCCGCATGTGCAGCGAGGTCGCCAGGGCTAGCTGCTGGCACATGCTGGCTCGCGATTCGACCAGCTTCTGAATGCGTGTATCTTCTGTGCGATCGAGTCCAAACAGATACAACGGCAAGACCGACATGCCAGCCAGCATAAAAGAAATTCGGTATGTCGTTTTCAGGCGTTGCATGGACGTTCGACTCGGGTTTCGAACTTATTTTTTCTGCTGGTTGTCGAACATTTGTTCGGTGATGCTGTTCGCCTCGCTGTCGTCATCTTTCGAGCCGTTGAGGTGGGCTTGCTGGATGACGGTCAGCGGATCAAACGGCATGAACGCGGACGCGGAGGAGGCCAAGGTCGCCACGACTTGCCCCACGCGAACGGCCCACAAAACGATGCCGGTGCTGATGACCGTCCACTTGGCGGGCGCAACAAACGTGAACGCGCCTCGTCCATGCGTTTCCTTGGTCTGGTCCTCTCCGTTGTGCAGCAGCCAGTCGGTATCGCCCAGCCTGTGCAGCTCGATCAACAGCTCTTCTTCGTCCCGCAGTTGGTCATATCCACGGTGGACGTCGATG
>JBQCJB010000056.1:0-2624 GCA_051953155.1 Aureliella sp.
AGCTATTTAGAGTTTAGCGTGCCGCTGACGCCCCAGCCCCCTCTCCCCGAAGCGGGGCGAGGGGGAGACTGGCTTTAAGTAGGACAGCCGTCCCGGCTGTCTCGCGATGAACAAGCGGCTTGAAGTAGGACAGCCGTCCCGGCTGCCGCACGCCGGAAAACTGTCTTGGGCGAAGGCCGCGAGGCTGGACAGCCGGACGGCTGTCCTACTTGGCGCCGGTTTGCATGCTCCTGCCGGCTCAGGTAAGGTGGGGCGTGACAATCTGTCGCTGGGCTGGGCCAAGATGTGCATGTTGGAATTTTTGTTGAGGCGGTGGCGATGCGGAAGCTGGTGTTCGAAAGGCTCGATGCGCGGTTGTGCCTGGCGTTGGGGGATGTGGTGACCGACGCTGCCGACCTGGGGGAGTTCTCGGTCAACTACAAGGAACTCGACCGGCAGTCGAGTGCCTTCGTCGCGACCTTTGCCGAACCGAATGGCTATCTGTTTGTCGCCAATTCCGAATCGGGCAGCGGTCGGATCTTTACCTTGGCCAAAACCGACCTGACGGGTGCGCCAGATCTCTCCTTCGGCAACGGCGGTTTGGTTCAATTCACCGATCCTGCCATACCGCACGCCAGCATCAGCCATGCCGTCAAGTTGGCCGACGGTGGTTACCTGCTCCGCACCAATGCGAAAACTTTGATCTCGCTGATGAAGCTCAAGCCGGACGGCAGTCTGGACGCTGAGTTCGGGACCGGCGGCGTTCAACGTCAAGTGTCCAATACTGATATTTATGACATTCAAATTGCCGCGGATCGAGACGACGGTTTTTTTGTGCTGGAGAGCAATGCGCGAACATTCCAGTCGGTGCTGACGCACTATCTCAGCGCCGGGCAGATCGATACCGACTTTGGAAAGGCTGGCTCGGTAACAACGACCCGGCTATATAACTCGCAGGTCGCCATCGACGCGGCTGGGCAAATTACGGTGGTTGGACTCGACACACTCAGCGGGCTGGATATCGTCGCTTATCGATTTCTCGCCGACGGGACCGTCGACAGCGACTTTGGAACCAACGGCATGGCTCGCTTGCCCCACCAGAGTCCCGCCCCACAGATCGAACTGGTCGATGATGTAATTTCAGTGCTCGCGTTGCAATCGAGCATCGCCGACGGCACGGAAACGATTCGCATTACGCGATACAACAGCGACCTGACCGTCGATACCAGTTTCGGCGACAAAGGTACCGCCCAGATCGAAGTCACGCCTTCTGCGAGTTACACGACTGTCACCCGCACGTTGTCGGATGCCAGCGGCGTAACCTTCGTGCGGGCCGAAATGCTGTTTGGCGCCGCACAACGCACGCTGCTGACGGCCGTCAAACTGACGCACGACGGCCAGTTGGACGAGTCGTTCGGAACCGCAGGCCGAATGACGGAGCAAATCGATCAGCTTCTGGTGGTCCAAAAAGTGGAACTGGATGGTCGCGGCGGGATTCTGTGGTACGGCGTTACGCAACCGGAACCTAATGCGAATTACATTTTCGATTCGTTCATCATCCATACGCGAGCCGACGGTCAGCCCGATCTGGCCTGGGGACCGGACGCTGTGCGCACTTTTCAAGTATCTCCGCAGTCGCAACGCCTCGATTTACTCCAGCTGGATCCTGTCGGACAGGGACAGGTGCGCGTCACGTCGGGTTGGCCGACCTACAATTCGCCCTCCCCGAACATTGGTCGGGCCGATACGCTCGGCCCGGGCGGGGAATTGGTTCGCTCGGTCCCATTGGGCAGGAAGATTTCCAAGCAGTACACGGTCACGGCCCCAGCTAGCGACGGCGGCTGGTACATCGCCCAATATCTCAACACGGGGGCAGCCGGTTCGCGGATCGAAATCGCGGCTTACCGTTTCGATGGATCGCTGAACACTTCGTTTGGCGACGAAGGCGTCATCCAGGTTCCGACCGACAGTATATGGTCGCTGTTCATGCGGGCCAGTCGCGATGGGTCGATCGCCTTGGCCGCTGGCACGCTGGCCAACGAGGCGGATCCGAACACCAGCCAGGGCGTGGCTGTCGTCGTACGCTTGCGAGCCGATGGTACCCCCGATGAAAGCTTCGGACCGGATGGCGTGCAGAGGTTGTACGAGAAGGGAGGCTTGGTGGCCGACGTGTTGGTCGATCCGGAACTGGGAACGGTGCTCGTTGTCGATCCGTACGATACCCAAGGGGTGCAGCTGCAATTGCTTCGCGACGACGGCAGCCTCGACACGGGCTTTGGCTCCGACGGCCTCTTGTCGATCGCGGGCGACGTCGAGTGGCGGGCTGGCGCCATCGACGAGATGGGCCGCATCCTGGTCGTGACCAAAGAGGGCTATCCGAGTTCCGTCTATAAGCTTTACCAATTCGACAGCCGTGGACATGCGGTCGCCAGTTTCGGAGACGCCGGAAGTGTGCTGCTGCCGATCCAGGTCAATGAGATCTTAGACGCGGCCTCATTGAGCGTACGGCAAGGCGTGATCGTCGCCGCGTCGGCTCACGAGCGGGCCGACAACGTAATTCGTTTGCTTGCCTACGATTACGCGGGGCATCCGCTGACAGAGCTCGATGGGGACGGCATCCGCGACTATGACTTGGCGCCCGACGG
>JBQCJB010000057.1:0-7372 GCA_051953155.1 Aureliella sp.
GACGAAGTTCATCTCGACCATCAGATAGGGCTCGCCGTCGATTTGAACTTTCAGCCCTTTGCGGAAATCGCTGGTCTTGGAACTAGCCACGTTGTTTCTTCACCTTATATACTGACGGTCTTGCGAACGGCCCGGGACTGCGCAGCCCCGGGTGGAACGTCGGCTGGCCGAGCTTTGCGGGTTCTCGACGCTGGGATTGGGTTCGATTTTGTTTCTAACCGATAGGAAATGGCGACGATTTTAGCCTCCACCTCGCAGCTTGTCGAAGCCACTTCCGCGCCAGTGCCATGGCAACAGGCCATTCAGAGAGCCGTCCGCGACGCCAGGACGCTGTTGGAACTGCTGGATCTGCCCGCCGAACTGGCCGGTGGCCGGGCACAAGTCGAGCAATCGGAAGCCGAGTTCCCGCTGTTCGTCCCACGTGAATTCGGCGCCAGGATGACCCCCGGCGATCCGAACGACCCGCTGCTGAGACAAGTGCTCGCCACAGCCGCCGAAACGGCCCGCTCTGCCGAATTCTCTGCCGATCCAGTCGGCGATCGAGCGGCCGAGGTGCTGCCCGGGCTGCTACAAAAGTACTACGGCCGAGCCCTGCTAGTGACGACCGGCGCGTGCGCGATCCACTGTCGATACTGCTTCCGCCGACAGTTCCCCTATAGCACTGTCCCGAAGAGCCCAGCCGCCTGGCAGCCAGCCATCGAAGCCATCGCCGCCGATGCTTCGCTGGAAGAGGTCATCCTCAGCGGCGGCGATCCGCTGATGCTCAGCGATCGCAGCCTGGCCTGGCTGGTCGAACAGCTCAATGGTCTACCGCATATTCAGAGACTGCGCATCCACAGTCGAGTCCCCGTGGTGATCCCGCAGCGAGTGTGCCCGGAGATGCTCGAGTGGATCGACCAGGCGCGCATGCCGGTCGTCTGCGTGTTGCACATCAATCATCCGCGCGAGATCGACGCCGACGTGCAGTCCGCGCTGGCGCAATTGCGGGCGCATCGCGCGTTGCTGCTGAACCAGGCCGTGCTGCTTCGCGGCGTCAATGACTGCGTGTCCATCCAGCGAGAGCTGAGCACGCGGCTGCTGGCCTCGGGCGTCTTGCCGTATTACTTGCACCAGCTCGATCGAGTCCAGGGAGCAGCCCACTTCGAAGTGCCGCTGGCCGACGGTCGACAACTGGTCGGCCAACTGCGCGACCAACTGTCGGGATACGGTGTTCCGAAATATGTAGCCGAAATCGCGGGAGACCGCAGCAAGCGTCCACTGTAGGCCGAACCAATACACGCCGCGAACCGACCGCGTTGGTCGCTCGCATATAATTTTTTGCCGGCTGCCGCGTTTCCGCCTCGAAAACGAACCCGCGCCGATTTCCCGCGGCCGACCTGCCGTAAAAAGATCCTCATGGCTGCCTTACCCGAACCGACGCCACTCGATGAAGACCTGCCCGAGCGCGGGCGTTTGCTGGGGGTGGACTACGGGACAGTGCGGATCGGGCTGGCGATGTGCGACGAGAGCCAGCGGTGGGTCACGCCGCTCGATACTTACAACCGCAGCAATGAACGGCTGGACGAAAAGTTCTTGGCTCAGTTGATCACGCGCGAGCGGATTTGCGGGATCGTGCTCGGTCTGCCGATCCACAGCGACGGGCAGGAAAGCCAAAAGTCGCGCGAGGTCCGCAATTTTCAACTTTGGCTGGCCCGCTTCACCGACGTGCCGTGCGTGTTTCAAGACGAACGCTTCACGACGGCCGAAGCCCAACGCTTGCTTCGCGAGGCCGGGCTCAATCATGCGCAGCGCAAAAAACGCGTCGACCGACTGGCGGCTCATTTGATCCTGGAGCACTTCCTGGAATCGCGCCGCAACCGCAGCCATCATCTCGAACCGATTGAGGATTCTTAAACATGACGTTGGAACAACAACCCTTGGCCGGCAAGAAAATCCTGGCCTTCATCGGCGACATCTACGAAGACCTGGAGCTGTGCTATCCGCGGCTGCGATTGATCGAGGCGGGTGCCCAGTTCAGCATGGCTGGCCAGGAAGCCGCCGGCACGAAGTACACCGGCAAGCATGGCTACCCGCTGCACTCGGATCGAGCCCTCAGTCAGGTCGAAGCGTCCCAGTTCGATGCCTTGATCGTCCCGGGAGGCTTTATGCCCGATAAACTTCGCCGCGATGCCAAGGTGCTCCAACTGGTGCGCGAGTTCGCGGAAGCGGGCAAGTGCGTGGCCGCCATCTGCCACGGCGGCTGGATTCCCATTTCCGCCGGCGTCTACCGCGGCGTCCGCGTCACTGGGTCGCCGGGCATCAAGGACGACCTGATCAATGCCGGAGCGATCTGGGAAGACCGCGAAGTGGTCGTCGATAAACAATTCAACAGCAGCCCAAAACCCGCCCACCTGCCCGCCTTCTGCCGCGATATCAGCAAGTACAGCGCCACGGCCAATTCGCCCAGCTGCGGTAGAAGAGAGCGACTCTAGCTTTGGCCGTCGGCGCCTTTGCGTCCGGGGCGGTAGCCTTTGGTGGAGCGCTCGCGGCGCTGCTTCTTGTTGGACTTGCCGAAGGCGGGCTTGCCCAAGCCAGGCTTGCCGGAAGACTTGCCACCGCCGGCTCCTTGGCCGCCGATCTTGTGCACGTACTCGCCGCGAAAGCGAGCGTTGGCGTCCTGGCGGCGCCGGTCGACAGCTTCCGCCGGAGGATGTGCGGGGATCAGCGAGTCGCAATCGTTGCCGATCAAGTCGGTTCGTCCCGCTTGCCGTAAGGCCTCGCGGACTTCGAAGTAGTTCTCCGGTTTGAAGAACTGCATCAAGGCTCGCTGGAGCTTGCGGTCGCGAAGTCCCTTGGCGATGTGGACCGGCTTTTTCGTGAAGGGATCGAGCCCCGTGTAGTACATCGCGGTGGCGACATCCAGCGGCGCCGGGATGAAATCCTGCACCTGATCGGGCTTGTAACCGTTCTGCTTAAGGAACACGGCCAGGTTGATCATGGCGTCCAGATCGCTGCCCGGATGGCTGGCGATGAAATACGGAATCAGATACTGCTTCTTGCCGGCCGCTTTGGATTCGCTTTTGAAGACTTCGGTGAAAAATTCGAAGTCGTCGTTCGAGGGTTTCCGCATCTTGAATAGCACGTCGGGATCCACGTGTTCGGGCGCGACCTTCAAATGGCCGCCGACATGATGCTGCGTCAGTTCGCGGATGTATTCCGGGGACTGGCGGGCCAAGTCCATGCGGACGCCGCTGGCGACCAGCACTTTCTTCACGCCAGGCACCTTGCGGGCTTGCCGCATCAGGTCGATGACCGGTTGATGATCGACACCCAGCAATTTACAGATCTTCGGATGCACGCAGGACTGGCGTCGGCAGACCGCCTCGACTTCGGGGCGCGTGCAACGCATCTGGTACATATTGGCCGTCGGCCCGCCGATATCGCTGACCGTGCCTTTGAACGACTTGCTCTGGGCCAGCTGCTGCAGTTCGCCGAGGATGCTCGATTGGCTGCGCGACTGGATGGCGCGGCCTTGATGGGCCGTGATCGAACAAAATGTGCAGCCGCCGAAGCAGCCGCGCATGATCGTCACTGAATCCTTGATCATTTCAAAGGCCGGGATCGGCTCGCGATAGCTCGGGTGCGGCCGCCGCGTGTAGGGCAAACCGTAGATGCGATCCATGGCCGCTTCGGAGATCGGCAGCTGAGGCGGATTGACGACCACGGCCTGCGTGCCATGCATCTGGAGCAGCCGCTGCGCGTTATAGGGATTGGTTTCCTGATGGATGATGCGCGTCGCTTCGGCGAAGGCCAACTTGTCCTCGACCACCGTTTCATAGCTGGGCAACTGCAACGCATCGTCGGGGCGATCCTCCGATGCCCCGAGCGCGTAAGCGACGCCGCGCATGTCGCGGAGCTGCTTGACGGTCTGGCCGCTGCCCAACCGCTGGGCGATTTCGACGATCGCGTTCTCGCCCATACCAAAGACGACCAGGTCCGCCTTGCTGTCGAGCAAGATGCTGCGCCGCACCTTGTCGCTCCAGTAATCGTAGTGGGCCAAGCGGCGGAGCGAGGCCTCCACGCCGCCGGCAATCACCGGCACACCTTTGTAAGCCTCGCGTGCCCGCTGGCAGTAACTGAGCGTGGCCCGGTCGGGGCGCAAGCCGATCCGCCCGCCAGGCGAATACGCGTCGTCGTTGCGGACCTTCTTGTTGGCCGTGTAATGGTTGATCATCGAGTCCATGTTCCCCGCGCTGATGGCGTAAAACAGGCGCGGGCGGCCAAAGCGCTGCCAATCGGCGCACGAATGCCAATCGGGCTGCGAGACGATGCCGACGCGGAAGCCGGCTGCTTCGAGCACGCGGCCCAGGATGGCCATCGCGAAACTCGGGTGATCGATGTACGCATCGCCGGTGACGAACACGATATCCAGTTCGTCCCATCCGCGCTGCTGTGCCTCTTGCAGCGTCATCGGCAGCGGGCGGTTGGCCAGAGGCCCGGTCGGCACTCGCCCGCCAGCGGGCAGGCTCGTCAGAAAGCGGTCGGCAGTTTTGGCTTCATCCAGAACGGGCAAGACGGGCAGTTGCATGCGAGAGCTTTTTTTCGATTTCAATGAGAGCTCGATTGGACGCCCGCTCCCGGTAGAACCGGTCGGAGCGAGTCGAGCGCGGTCGCAACCCGCACGAATCGTCCACACGGTCCCGGTACAGCAGCCGCTTGGCCGAGGCCTCTGGTAAATAAAACGCCAATTCCAGCAGGAATCGGCCGATCCCCGATTATAGGAACGCGTCTTAGAATTGTCGAAAGCCTTTTTTGAGAGGCCTCGTCGCGAGGGGACCTGGGCGATGCCGCGCGATGGGGAGGCCGGTCGTCAGCCCTTAAAATTCGCCGTTTCACGGGTATGATGGCGAGTGGGCCGCCTCGAAGCGGGCGGCTGCGAGTGCTGCGGTTACAGCAGAGTTCGTCACAGGCAGCCACTATTGATCGCGGGAGCCGTTGTTGGAAAAGCGTGTCGTGCTGGCAATGAGCGGTGGTGTGGACAGCTCGGTGGCTGCCCACCTGCTGCTGCGCGCCGGCTATGAAGTCATCGGCGTGTTTATGCGGCACGGTGAAGCCTCGGCGGCCAGCTGCAAGGTCGAGGCAACGGGAAACAATCCCCTCTTGCCGATCCTGCAAGGGCGATCCGACCACAAACAAGGCTGCTGCAGCGCCTCGGACGCTCTGGATGCGCGGCGCGTCGCCGACCGGCTGGAGATCCCGTTCTACGCGCTCGATCTGCAAGCCGATTTCAGCCGCATCGTCCACTACTTTGTCGACGAATACAGCCGCGGACGCACGCCCAATCCATGCGTGCAGTGCAACAACTGGATCAAGTTCGGCCGGCTGTTCGATTATGCCGACAGCGTTGACGCTCACTACGTGGCCACCGGACACTATGCCCGATTGGAGCCGCGCGATGGCCTGCCGGCCCTGCTCCGCGGCGTGGACGACAACAAAGACCAGTCCTACGCGCTGGCGGGAATCGACCGCCGCTACCTCAGCCGCATGCTCCTGCCGGTGGGCGGTTTCCACAAACCGGACATTCGGGAAATGGCCGCGGAAGTCGGTCTGCGCGTCGCCGAGAAACGCGACAGCCAAGAAATCTGCTTCGTCGCCAGCGGCAAGCACGACCAGTTCGTCCGCGAACGCTCGCGGCACTCGACCGCCGGACAAATCGTCACCACCGACGGCCGCGTCGTCGGCCAGCACGAGGGCATCGAAGCCTTCACCATCGGACAGCGCAAGGGCTTGGGCATCGCGCTGGGCGAACCGCACTTCGTCGTCCGCATCGAGGGAGACACGCGACGGGTCGTCATCGGTCCCAAGTCGGCCCTGGCGCGTCCGAGCTTGCGAGCCGAGCGAATGAACTGGTTGGTCGAACCACCGGCCGGACCGGTCGAGCTGTCGGCGCAGATCCGCTACAACAGCCGCGCGGTCCCCTGCACTGTCATCCCGCGCGACGCGGCTGAATCGATCGACGTCCAGTTCAGCGAACCGGCCAGCGGCATCGCGCCGGGCCAATTGTGCGTCCTGTACGACGGCCAGCAGGTGATCGGCGGCGGCTGGATCGCGTGACCGCCGGAGCTCTTTCGCGTTCGCTTGCGTGAATTTCGTTGCCGCCTTGCTGCTGCTTTCCAGATTTCAACGGAACCCTCCATGCCACTGCAATTACCCGTCATCGACGCCCGAAAGCCCGACTATGTGCGCGAGCTGGATGCGCTGCGCGAGCAGCTCAGTCCGTCGGGCAACGTCGTCAGTGAGCGCGGCCGCGAACTGACGCAGCGGGTTTTCGGCCAAGCCCTCACTCCGCAACAAGTCGTCGAGCGCATCTGCGGTGAGGTCCGGCAGCAAGGGCGCCAGGCCGTGGCGCACTATGCAGAGGCACTGGATGGGGCGCAGTTGCCCAGCGGCACTCTGTCGCTGCCGGAAAGCCGGCTGCGTGAAGCCCACGCGCAGGCTTCTCCGGAACTGCTCTCGGCCGTGCGGGCAATCGCCGAAAACGTGCGTGCGTTCCAACAAGCGATTCTGCACCGCGACGTGCGCTTCGAACCGCGCACGGGCGTCCGGCTCGACCAGCGTTATGTTCCCCTGGACCGCGTCGGTGTCTGCGTTCCAGGCGGCGCGGCGGCCTATCCGTCGACCGTCATGATGACCGTTATCCCGGCGCAGGTAGCCGGTGTGCGCGAGATCGCGGTCGTCGCGCCACCGACACCGTTCGGCGCGTACAACGCCGATGTGCTGGCGACGTGTTACGAGCTGGGCGTGCGCGAGGTCTACCCGATCGGCGGCGCGCAAGCCGTGGCCGCGATGGCCTATGGCATCGAGGGCTTGCCGCGCGTCGACAAGATCGTCGGCCCAGGCAATCTCTTTGTCGCCTTGGCGAAAAAGTCGGTGTACGGTCATGTCGACATCGATTCGATCGCCGGTCCGAGCGAAGTGGTCGTCATCGCCGATCAAACAACGCGAGCCGACTTTGTCGCCGCCGACATGCTGGCCCAAGCCGAACATTCGCCCGGCGCGAGCCTGCTGGTCACCTGGGATGCCGAACTGATCCGGCGCGTCGAAGCGGAACTGGATCGGCAGATCATCGAACTGAGCCGCAGCGAGCTGACGCGTCAGAGCTTGCAAGCCTTCGGCGGTTTCATTCTGGTCCGCGATGCCCAGCAAGCCTGCGAAGTGACCGATGCGATCGCGCCGGAACACCTGCATATCGCTTGCCAGCAGCCTCGGGAACTGGCCCAGCAGATCCGGCACGCCGGCGCGACGTTTCTCGGCGACTTCAGCCCCGTGGCCGTCGGCGATTACGCGGCTGGACCGTCGCACGTCTTACCCACCGGCGGAACGGCGCGGTGGG
>JBQCJB010000058.1:0-2004 GCA_051953155.1 Aureliella sp.
GGCCAGCACCTCGAGGTCGTCACCAAAGAGCAGCACTGCCACTTCGGCTTTGACACCGGCGACCAGTTCGTCGACGCGCATCTCAATCGGCTGCGTGAAGGCGAAGACTGCGCCGGGCACATGCGCCTGCAGGGCTGTGGACATTTCTTCGATCAGTTCATCGCGCGTCTTTGGCGCGGGCCACGCGCGGCGGTCCTTGAGGATGACCCACACGTCGGTCTGATGGGTTCCCATGACGTCGTTGGCGATCTCGGGGCGCCCCGTTTTGCAGAAAACGGTCTTCACCTCCGGGAACTTCAACAGTTGCGTTTCGATCTGCCGCGAGAGATCGAGCGCCCCTTCCAGCGACGCGCTCGGCAGACGATTGGCTTCGATCAGCAGGTCACCTTCTTCCAGCCGCGGCATGAAGTCGCCACCCAGATTCAGTGCGACCGGGACGCTGATTCCCAGAACCAGAACCGCGATTGTTGTCGTGACCCATGGCCGACCCACCGCGGCTTCCACTAGCGGCGCGTAAAACCGTTTGATGCCTCGCAGGAACGCCACCTCTTCCTTGGGCGGCCGCTTGGGCAGGGCCAGGGCTGCCAGGGCTGGCATCAGTGTCATCGAGAGGATCAACGATCCGGCCAGCGCCAACAGCACCGTCAGGGCCATCGGGCGAAAGAGTTTTCCCTCGGTTCCTTGGAGCATCAAGATCGGCAGATACACGACCCCGATGATCAGTTCGCCGAAGAGCGTCGGTTTGCGAACCTCGATCGCCGCGTCGCGAATAATGCGCACGCGTTGCCGTAGATCGGTTGCATGAGCCAGCCGATGCATGCAGTTTTCGATCATGATGACCGACGAATCGACGATCAAGCCGAAGTCGATCGCGCCCAAACTCATCAAACTGGCGGAAATGCCCACCAGGTACATAATGTTCGTAGCAAACAACATCGATAATGGGATCGCCAGCGCGGTGATCAGCCCGGCCCGAAGGCTGCCCAGCATCAGCAGCAGCACCAGCACGACCAGCGAGCCACCTTCGACCAGATTGGTCATGACCGTCGCGAGCGTGCGCCCGATCAACGACGAGCGATCGTAAATGATTTCCAGCTCGACGCCGGGAGGCAGGACCTGCTCGATCTCGGCTAGCCTGGCCTTGGCCGCCTGTACCACGCGTCGCGAATTCTCGCCGACCAACATCATCACCATGCCGGTGACCGCTTCGCCGCGGGCATCGCGCGTCACGCAGCCTTGGCGCAAGAGAGCGGCCAGTTCGACGTTGGCGACGTCCTGGATCAGGATGGGCGTTCCATCGGCATCCCGCCGCACGACGACGCTCCGCAACTCGTCCAGCGAACCGATGACCGCGTGGCCGCGAATGAACTGCTGCTCGTCATGCCGCACGACGTAGCCGCCGCCGGCTGTGAAATTGTTCGATTCGAGAGCGGAGAACAGTTCTTCGAGCGTGATTGCGTTGCTGGCCATCCGCTGGGGATCGGGCTGGACTTCGAACGTCTTGTAATAGCCGCCATGCGTGTTGACATCCGTGACACCCGGCACGCCGCGGAGCTTGGGCGCGATCTCCCACTCCAGTATGGTGCGCAGTTCGGTCGGCGAGTAATTGGCGCCGCGCACCTCGAACTGCAGAATCTCCCCGAGGGCCGTCGTCAGCGGTCCGATCTCCGGGGTGCCATAGCCCGGAGGAATCATGGCCGCCGCGCGGACCATGCGTTCGGTCACCAACTGCCGCGCCCAATAGATGTCGGTATTTTCTTGAAAGACGATGGTGACCACCGAGATTCCAAAGCGCGAGATGCTGCGGAGTTCTTCGAGTTGCGGCAGGCCGCCCATCACCGATTCGACTGGGTAGGTGACGTACCGCTCGACCTCGACCGGCGAAAGCGCGCCGGCTTGCGTGATGACCGTCACCTGCGTATTGGTCATGTCCGGTACGGCATCGATCGGTAGGCGCAGGGCGCTAAAAATGCCCCCGCCCGCCATCAGTAGCACCGCGCCGAA
>JBQCJB010000059.1:0-2915 GCA_051953155.1 Aureliella sp.
CGACCTTGCTCAGCCAGCATCAGGACGCGGAGATACTGACGCACGCTGCGCATTTCGCGGGCTTGGGAACGGTTCGCGGTTCGACGCACCGCGGAGCGACGACCGCGCTGCGCAAATTGCTGCGGCACGGCCGCGGGCTGAATCTGGCGATCACGCCCGATGGTCCGCGCGGGCCGCGACGCTCGCTGGCGCCGGGCTGCATCTACCTGGCTTCGCGATTGCAAATCCCGCTGATACCGATGGGGGTCGGATACGATCGGCCGTGGCGTTACCGCCGCGTGTGGGATCAATTCGCCATCCCGCGCCCGTTCAGTCGAGCGCGAGTGGTCAACGGCCCGCGGCTCACCTTGCCCCCCGATCTGGACCGCGATCAGATCGAAGCCCACCGCGCCTGGGTTGAAAAGATGCTCAATCAACTGACCGAGACGGCTGAACGCTGGGCCGCTGGCGAGATACAATTGAAGGCCGACCAGCCGCTGGTTCGCGCTCCGGGTTCTCGCGGCATTTCCAAGGTTTGAGAGGAACGATGGCGGCAGAGGCCTACGATACCAGCGAAGAGGACCCCACTTCCCAATTGGGACTCGACGAAGAGCATCCGCTGAGCGTTACTCAGTTGACGTTGTGCATCAAGCAACTGGTCGAGGGCTCGTTGCCGATGGTTTGGCTCGAGGGAGAGATCTCCGATCTCAGCCGACCGTCCAGCGGCCACTGCTACATGACGCTCAAAGACGAGCACTGCCAGATTCGCGCGGTCATGTGGCGATCAGCCGCGCAGCGATTGCCGTTTCGACTGGAAGATGGCCAAGCGATCGTGTGCGCGGGGGGCGTTGAAGTTTACCCGCCGCGCGGCACCTATCAAATCGTTATCAATCGCGTCCAGCCCAAAGGGGTCGGCAGCCTGCAGTTGGCTTTCCAGCAGCTGCACAAGCGACTAGCCGCTGAGGGCCTCTTCGAAGCGGGCCGCAAACGGGCTCTACCACGCTTTCCGCGCCGCGTCGGTTTTGTCACCAGTCCCAGCGGAGCGGCGGTGCATGATTTCGTCGAGGCCGCGCGGCACCGCTGGCCCGCCATGCAGTTGCTCGTGATTCCCGCCAAGGTCCAAGGCGCCGGTGCGGCTGAGGATATCGTCCGTGGCATTCAGCAAGCCGCCGGCGTGCAGCCGCCGCTGGATGTGCTGGTCGTCGGCCGCGGCGGCGGTTCGCTCGAAGACCTGTGGTGCTTCAACGACGAGCGCGTCGTCCGAGCGCTGGCCGCTTCGCCGATTCCGACGATCTCAGCCGTGGGACACGAAGTCGATGTGACGCTCAGCGATCTGGTGGCCGATGCGCGCGCGCTGACTCCGACGCATGCAGCCGAAGTCGCCTTGCCCAACGCGGCCGAACTGACGGCTTGGCTGGCTCAGGCCAACGCCCGCATGGCTGGCTCGCTGCGGACGCGGCTGCGGCACGCGCGCGAGCGGCTCGAACATTGGCGGGGGGCCCGCACGCTGGTCAATCCTCATGAACTGATCAGCATGCGCCGGCAAATGCTCGACGAATGGGAACTGCGATCGGGCTCGGCTGCCGCACAAGTGCTGCGCTCCGGTCAGGAGCGGCTGCAAGGCATCGCGCGGGCCGCCCACGCCCTCAGCCCGCTACAGGTGCTCGGGCGCGGCTACAGTCTGAGCTCCCGCACCGACGACCATACCGTGCTGCGCTCGGCCGCCGATGTCAGCCCCGGTGACCAGATCAAGACTGTGCTCCAGCAAGGTTCTTTTCTCAGTACCGTCATCTCGGCTTCACCCGACACGCTGCTGGTCTCGCAGGCTGTCGCTACAGAACCGGCTGGCGCGCCCGCCAAACCCAGGACTTCGAAGCGGCGTCCCGCCAAGAGCCCGACCAATCCGTCTAAGAGAAACGCGACAGGTTCATGAGTACAACTCATTCTCCGCATACCGGGCATACCGACCATGCCGATCTGGCCCGAGCCTTCGCCGGCAACGAGCCGCGAGCGCATTGGCACGACGGCGCCCTTTGGTTCGTCCGACAAAAACGCGATCGCATGGCCAAGTCGCTACCCGAATGGGAACAGTTGCGGGTACTCGCGGCGCAGATCAAAGCCCACACTCTGGCGCGCTTGCCGGAGGTCCTCGAGCAGTTCGAAGAAAACGCGACGCGGTTGGGCGCGGTCGTGCACTGGGCAGCCGATGCCGATGAACACAACGAAATCGTGCACCGCATCCTGGCCGAGCGCGGTGCCAAACGCATCGTCAAAAGCAAATCGATGCTGACCGAAGAGTGCCATCTGAATCCTTACTTGCAAGCCCGCGGCATGACGGTCGTCGATACCGACCTGGGCGAATGGATCGTGCAGTTGCGCGGCGAGCCGCCGAGCCACATCGTGCTGCCGGCGATCCACATCAAGAAGGAAGAAGTCGGCGAAACCTTCCACGAGCACATCGGCACACCCGCCGGCAATTCCGATCCCAACTTCCTGGCCGGCGAAGCCCGCAATTACCTGCGGGCCCGCTTCCTCGATGCCGACGCCGGGATTACCGGAGTCAATTTCGCGATCGCCGAGACCGGCGGGTTCGTCGTCTGTACCAATGAAGGGAACGCCGACTTGGGAGTCGCGTTACCCAAACTGCATATCGCGTGCATGGGCATTGAAAAATTTGTTCCGCGGCTGGTCGATCTGGCAGTCTTTACGCGGTTGCTCGCCCGCAGCGCGACCGGCCAACCCATCACGACCTACACGTCGCACTTCCACGGACCGCGCCCCGGCGGCGAACTGCACATCGTTTTGGTCGACAACGGACGCAGTCGTCTCCGCGCCAGCCAAACTTATCAAGAGTCGCTGCAGTGCAATCGCTGGGGGGCGTGCATGAAAAACATTCCGGTCTATAGGCGCCGCGGCGGGCACACTTAACCGGCCCC
>JBQCJB010000060.1:0-2229 GCA_051953155.1 Aureliella sp.
GTTTGCCTTCGAAGGCACGCTCTATCACGTCATGGAGTTACCCGACGAGCCGCTCTCGCGGGCCGCGTGGCAGGATCGCATCGTCGGTACGATCGTCGATTTCATGCAACTGGACAATAACAGCTCCTTCGGCGATGCCGGCACCGACCGCGTCATTGCCCAATTGACCAGTGGAGCACTTCTCCTGGTTCAGGGGCCGTTCGCGAAAGAAGCCTTGCGCTCGCAGGGCTACAGCGAAGATGCTTTGAAGGCCATGTCCTATTCGGAGGCGGCGATTCGGGTGACGCGCGAGCATCTGGCGACCATCGAATCGGAGTTTTACAAATGGTCGCTCGTCCCCCGCACCGATACCGATATCGCTGAAAAGGCCGACGTGTATCTGAAGGGCTTGGCGTCGCGCAAGGCAATCGATCCTGCATCGGTCGTCGCGGCACTGCTGCTGCCGGCGATCAACGCCGCGCAGAAGGCTGGCGACCGCGTGCTGACCAATCGCAACCAATTGATCACGCTCGAAGCCATCCGAGCTCATGCCGCTGCGCACGACGGTTTGCTGCCAGAGTCGCTCGAGAAACTTGACCCACTTCCAGCCTGGAAACAGGCCGGTAGCGGTAATCCTTTTGAATACCAACGCATCAGCGACAGCGAAGCCATTCTGCGTCGGCCGCCGCACTGGCCGGGCGGACATGATCGCAATGCCGAAGTCCGCCTGATCGTCGCGCCGTCCAAAGCCAAAGCGTCCAAGAGCGCGAACTAACCCGCCTTCCCGGCCTCATCTCAGGAGTCATGAACATGAAATCGGTGTGTCACATTGCCATTGGCTGCCTGATGCTGGTCATCGCCATTGCATCGGTCCAAGGGCAGGAAAAAGCCAAGCCTCAGCCCTCGCCGTCGGCGCAGCAGGCTGGTCCAATCGATCCCGCCGTGGGCGGCTACTTCGAAGACAGCACGATCGCGGTGGTGCATGTCGACTTGACGAAAGTCGACGTGCCGGCAGCCGTTGACTGGTTTGGTAAGCAAACCGGGGGCGGCTTGGCCCAGCAGGCGACGACGGCCAAGGTGGTCGGGGCCACGTTGGTTCGATCGCTTCTCGACGCGGGGCTGTCCCACGTCTACGCGACTCTCTCGTCGCTCGACGCAGCCCGAGGTGGTACGGCCGTGCTGTTGCCCTGCCGCGACGTGGCCGCCGTCAAGTTACTGATGGAAACGGCCGTCACGCAAGTTCCCAAAGAGCTCGGTTATCAGGTCTTCACCTCCGACGGCCTGGTCGTCGTGGCTCAGCCCGCCACCTGGCAACGCATTGCGAGCAAGCCCGGCGCGGGGCGGCAGGCGCTCCGCGAAACGCTCGAAGCCGGCTTGGCAAATGCCGTGGCCGTGGCCGTCAATTTGCCAGACGATCTCCGCGGCGAAATCTCCGAGATCTGGCCAGCCAAACTGCCCGAGCAGTGGTTGCTGGACCTCTCTCCCAAACAGCTGATGGGCGACGTCGCACGTTGGACGCTGGTCGCCGATTTGCCCCCCGCAGCCGCTTTCTCCGTGATCCTCGGCACCGATTCCGAAGAGGGCACGCAGCGCACCAGCGCAGCCCTCGAAGCACTGGCCACCAAGTTCCAATTGCCGAAGGAAAAGGTGTCGCTCGCCAGCGCCGAGCGCACTCTGCGGCTGTCGCTCGACCAGTCCTTGCTTTTAGGCGAATTGCAGCAGTTGACCGCTCCGGCCCGCATGTCGGCTGTTGCGGCGGCGGGCATGAACGACCTCAAGCAGATCATGTTGGCGATGCACAACTTCTACGACGCATATCAGTTCGTGCCGCCGCGCGAAACGCGTTCGAAGACTGACAAACCGCTGCTGAGTTGGCGCGTGCATATCCTGCCCTACATCGAGCAACAGGCACTCTATAGCCAGTTCCATCTCGATGAACCGTGGGACAGCCCGCACAATTCAAAGTTGATCCCGCAGATGCCGGCGATCTATGCCGCCGGCGGCCAAGAACCCGAGTCGGGCAAGACGCGGTTGGTCGTGCCGATGCTTGAAGGTGGCGCCTGGTACGGCGACGGCCCGCCGCTGACCTTCAAGGAGATTACCGACGGCACTTCCAATACGATCGCGGTTGTTATCGGCCCGAAGGACAGCGCGGTGACGTGGACCAAGCCCGAGGAATTGCCGCTGGCCTCAGACGGGTTGGTCGAAAAACTCTTCGGCGATTCCGAAGACTTGTCGGCCGCCTTCTTC
>JBQCJB010000061.1:0-2518 GCA_051953155.1 Aureliella sp.
GGCGGTCGCGGCGGTGCTTGTTTGCTTGCCGTGGTGGGTCCGCAATTGCCTCGTGCTCGAAGCCTGGATGCCGCTGGGTACTCAAGGAGCCACCACGCTGGTCGGAGGTTACAGCGACGAAGCGCTGGCCCACGGTGGCCAGTGGCAGTACGCGCCCGAATTGCGACTCAGGCAGAGAGTCTCCGGCGAACAAGTAAGCGACCACGGAGGGCCGCTGGTGCACCCCGACGTTCGGTTGGCTCGCGCAGCCAGCGATCAAGTGCGCGCCTGGGTACATGCGCACTGGCGCGACTTGCCGATGCTGGCTTGGTACCGACTGTCGAGCGAGTGGGCACCGTATTCAGGGCGATCACTCCTGTGGAAGCTGGCCGCACTGCTGGGACTGATTTATTTGGCCGTACGGTTGCCGCCAGCGGCCGCGTTCATCGGCGGTGTGCTCCTGATCAACACGCTGATGGTCATGGGGCTTTATAGCCTCGGCGGCCGCTTTCTCGTGCCCACCTATGGCATGCTGTACTCGCTAGCCGGCATCGGAGTCGCAGCCGCCGGCATCGCCGCGGCGCAAGCTGTTGCTCGCGTCGGTCGCAGCGATGGTTAAGAACTATTGAACCAACTGCCCGCAGGCTGCGGAAACGTCGGCCCCCATCGAATAGCGGACGGTCGTGTAGATGCCTGCAGCCCTAAGTCGCTTGGCGAACCAATCGCGGTGCTCGCGGGAGCTTGGCTGCCAGGCTTGGACCTGGGCGATGGAATTGAAGGGGATCAAGTTCACGATGCACTTGAGCCCGCTCAGATATTCAATGAGCGCATCGGCATCCTCGGCCTGGTCGTTGATGCCGGCGATCATGATGTGTTGGATCATGATCGGCCCCTGGTGGTGAAAGGCGAGGGGGCGAGTGGCGATCTCTCGAACCGCTGCGTGCAGTTCCTGCCAGTCGATCTGGCGGGTCCATGGAACCAGTCGGGCCCGCAGCTCCGGTCGAGCGCTGTGAAGACTCAGCGCGACTTGGATGCCAGGGAAGCGGTCGACCAAACGCAGCATGGCCGCCGGTTCGCCGACGGTTGAGACGCTGACGCGGCGCATCGGGAAAGCGCAGCCGTCGCGGCTGGTCAGCAGTTCGATTGCCGCATGCAAGTTGTGCTCGTTGTGCAGCGGCTCGCCCATGCCCATGAAGACGATGTTTCGCAGTCGCCGCCCTTCGCTGCGGGCGACGCGGGCCGCGATCAGGACTTGCTCGACGATTTCCGCAGCGCTCAGCTGGCGGCGCAGGCCCATGCGGGCCGTCGCGCAAAAACTGCATCCTGCCCTGCAACCGACTTGGGTCGAAACGCAGGCCGTGATGCGAGCGGAAGTGGTGCGCATGAGCACCATTTCCAAGCGATCCCCTTGGGCGGCCTGCAATACAAACTTGCTCGAGCAATCGAGCGCCGAATCGTGCCGCTGGAGAACTGCCAGCGGCGACAGGCGGAAGGCCGCGCGAGCCGACTCAGCATGCGGGCTTTGCAGATACTCGAGCGCCGCCGACGGATCCAGATGCAGTTGCATCAGCGCGTAGCGCATGCGCCGGATGCGAGTTGGGTCGATCTTGTGTTCGCGACGGAACTGGTCGACCGCGCTTCGGTCGACCAGATCGGGACGCGCATCGGTCGGTTCGAGCATCGAAAGCGTCGGTCCGGACACGGCCTTACGCCTCCTCTTCGGGCGCTCGGAAGATATCGGAAATCGACATGTCGCGGTGAATGCGGCGGATGGCCTCGGCCAAGAGCGGCGCGACCGAGAGCACATGAATCCGATCGAACTTTTTCTCGGGCGCCAGCGGAATCGTGTTGGTGATGCAAATGCCGTTGACCGGCGCCTTGCGAAGGTTGGCGATCGCCGGCCCGCACAGCACGCCGTGGGTCGCTGCCAGCCAAATCTCTCGGGCTCCCGCCGAATGCACCAAGTTCGCGGCCCCGCAAATCGAGCTGGCCGTGCTAATCATATCGTCGAACATCAGGCAGATTTTCCCTTCGACCGGACCACCGATGATGTTGGTCTGCCGCGTTTCATAGGGACTGTCGCGTCGCTTGTCGACGACCGCCAGCCGGCCACCCAAGCGTTTCGAATGTCCGATCGCCCGCTTGATGCTCCCTTCGTCGGGGCTGACGACCACGATGTCCTCGGGATCATAGCCGCGTTGGAGGAAGTAATTGTTCAGCACGGGAGCCGCGTAGAGGTGATCGACAGGGACGTCGAAAAAACCTTGAATCTGGGCAGCGTGAAGGTCCATCGTCAACACGCGGTCGGCGCCGGCGCGGGTGACGCAGTTGGCGACCAACTTGGCAGTGATCGGCACGCGCCCCTCGTCTTTGCGGTCTTGCCGGGCGTAGCCATAGTACGGAATCACGGCAGTAATGCGCGACGCGCTGGCTCGTTTGCAACTGTCAATCATGATGAGCAGTTCCATCAGATTGTCGTTGACCGGCGGACAGGTCGGCTGGATCAAGAACACATCGCGGCCGCGAACGTCATCGCCAA
>JBQCJB010000062.1:0-6507 GCA_051953155.1 Aureliella sp.
GCTGTCCGTCGCGGCCGATACGCGTGTTCACACCCGCCGCGCCCGCTGCGCCTCCAGCCATGCCATAGGGCCGATGATCGCCGCGGCGCGATGTCAACAGCGAGACCTCGACCGGCTCGAGAAACTCGATCGTGCGAACGACACCGTCGCCGCCGACGAAGGCTCCTTTGCCACCGCTGCCCTGTCGCACTGCAAACGCGCTTAGTCGAGCCGGATCCCTGGCTTCAAGAACTTCCGGGTCCGTCAGTCGCGTATTGGTCATGTGAGTATGCACTCCCGACGCGCCGGGACAACCCGGGCTGGCTCCAGCTCCTCCACAAATCGTTTCATAAAAACCGAATCGCGAATTACCGAACAGGAAATTGTTCATAGTGCCTTGCGAAGCGGCCGCCACGGCGAACGCGCCCAGCAGCACGTCGACGATGCGCTGCGAGGTCTCGACGTTTCCGGCTGCCACCGCGGGCCGATCCTCCACCGGCAACTCGGCCGGTGGGTCGAGCAACCCCGGCGGCACGCGCAAGTCAACCGCTGCGAGCATGCCCTCGTTCAGCGGCAATTCGTCGGCAATCAAACACCGCAGCACGTAGATGACCGCCGCCGTGACGATCGACGGGTTGGCATTGAAGTTGGCTTGCGACGTCGGACCGGTCCCCGCAAAGTCGATGCGCAGCCGGTCGTCCTGGGTCGGCTCAATTGACACGCATATCAGTGTTCCATCATCCAGGCGGTCGCTGAAGCGACGGGCTTGCCGGGGCAGCGTTCGAATGAAGTTCCGCACCCGTTGCTCGGCTACTGCCAACACAGCCTCAGCCAGCCGGGCCATGCCGGTCCAGCCGAACGTGCTCTGCAAGTCGCCGACGAGTTCCATGCCGCGAGCATTGGCCGCCAATTGGGCCCTGACGTCCGCCAAGTTCTCCTCGATGTTTCGCGGCGGCCAAGCCGCTTTGGCGAGCACCTCGCGCAGCGGTTGCAGCTCGCCACATTCCTCCTCGGCCAAGCGGAGCAGCTCGATCACCGCTCCCTCTTGGCCCAGCCTGGTCGCCGATACGCTCATGCTGCCGGGCGCCATGCCACCGATGTCCGCATGATGCGCGCGGTTGGCCACGTACATCGCCGGCGCTGGATCACCCGGGCGAAAGATGCCGCTGATGACTGTGACATCAGGCAGGTGCGAGCCGCCTTGGTAAGGATCGTTGGTAATGACCACTTCGCCAGGCGCTAGATCGGGATAGCGTCGCATGGCCGCGCGAACCGTTGCTCCCATCGCGCCTAAATGAACCGGTACATGCGGCGCGCTGGCCAGCATCCGTCCATGGCCATCAAATACCGCACAACTGAAATCTCGCCGCTGCTTGACGTTAACGCTCAGCGCGGTCTGCTGCAGCACCAGCCCCATCTGCGTGGCGATCGCTGCCAGACGCTGCGCAAATACCGCTTCGGAAATCGGATCGCGCAATTGCTCCGGTCTCGCTGTGGATGCTGGCTGAGATATCTGGTCCGTTTGCCGATCGACGTGCTGCTCCGAGTCTGCAGCACTGGCTGGCACGGCCGCCGCGGCGTCGTGGCGAAGGAACAAGGATCCATCGGACAGAGCTTCCGCACTCCACCCATCAGCCACGACCAAGGTCGAGCCGGGGCTGAGCACGATCGCCGGTCCGATCACGATCGAACCGGGGCGTAGCGCGGCGCGTGGACAATGACTGACCGCGCGCCAATGACCGCCGCTCCATAACCGGCCGGACGCGGGCAGCTCGATGACATGCCGTCCTTCGGCGGGCACTGCTCGCGCGTCGCGGAGCCTCACGCCGGAGAGCCGCTTGGCTTCGACGCGCACAGCGACCAGTTCGATAGCGTGACGCGGCCGCGCGTAGCCGAACTTTCGCCGGTGGTCTGCGTGGAAGCGACTGGCCAGATCCCCAGCATCTCCGCCAGCAGCGCTAATCGTCCACGCGATAGACAGCGGCACATCGGTGCCAGCGTATCGAAGTTCCAACCAGGTCCGCGATTTGACGGGCGCCTGTTCGCTAACACCGCTCGACGAACGCGACAGTTCTGAACGCAGTTGATCGGACAACTCGGTGGACCGTTGTGCCAGCGTCGGCCAATCGACTTCCGCGAGGCTGCCGTACACAGGAAGTGCGCCGTCGCGCCGCTGGTCTGCCAGTCCCATGCCGAGGGCGCTCAGCAGGCCAGCGTCTTCGCTATCGACGATTTCAGCCACGCCGAGCAAGCCCGCGATTTCGCAAATGTGCTGGCCGGCAGCGCCGCCGAAGCCGACCAAGGTGTGCGCGCGTGGATCGGCGCCTTGACTGATCGAAATCGTGCGAGCCGCCTCAGCCATCTGTTGATTCGCGATACCGCGCAGACCATCGGCCAGCTGCTCGAGCGAACGAAAGTGGTTGCCCGCCGCCGCCGTTTCGCGCTCGAGCTCGGCCAGCCGCACCTCGATCGCCGCTCGGTCGATCGGAAAGGGCAACTGATCGACCGGCAAGCGTCCGAGGTAGACGTTGAGGTCGGTGATCGTCAGCGGTCCGCCCCGTCCATAACAGGCTGGCCCCGGCGAGGCGCCCGCGCTGTGCGGCCCGACGCGGAGCGACACGCCATCGAACCAGCAGATCGAGCCACCACCCGACGCAACCGTCTCGATCGGCAACGTGGGCGTCAGTATGCGGACTCCAGCCTTGGTCGATTCATACTCGAGCGTTTGATCCGGCGCGGTGCGACAAACATCGGTGCTCGTCCCTCCCATGTCCAGACCAATCAAGAGTGGCCGCGCGGTTGCTTGGGCAAGCGCCCGCAAAGCCACGACGCCGCCCGCGGGGCCAGAGAGGATGCTGTCCTTGCCCAGCAACTCACTCGCCTCGACCAGTCCGCCGGCGCTGGTCATGACTTGTAAACTCGCTCGCGGCTGGCCGCCGAACTGAAGGACTAGTACCTGCAAGTAATCGCGGACGATTGGCCCGAGATAAGCGTCGACGACTGTCGTCCGCGCTCGGGCCACGATCTCGATCAGCGGCGCAATGGCGCTCGAACGACTGATATGTGCAAAGCCTACTTCGCGAGCGATCTGTTCCAGTCGGACTTCATGCGCCGGATTGCGGTAACTGTGGAGCAAGCAGATCGCCAGCGACTGGCAACCCGCGTGGAGCGCGGCTGCCAAACCCTCGCGAGCCCGCGTTTCATCCAGCGGCTCGAGAATGTTCCCGGCCGCATCCATGCGCTGCGGAATCGCGACGACGCAGTTGGTTAGCGGCGGGTCACGACGCACTGCCAAATCAAATAACCGCGGCCGCGTCTGGTCGCCGATGATCAACAGATCTTCAAATGGCGCAGTGATGGCGAGGGCGGTCGGCGCACCGCGTCGGGTCAGCAGAGCATTTGTTCCGCGAGTCGTTCCCAGGCGTATCGACAACGGCGGTAGCGGTGCCTCGAGCGGACAGCCGAGCAGACGCCGCACGGCCAGCACCGGCGCTTCGATGCCCGGATCGATCTCGAAAGCCAAGTGCGACAGGCCATCTGGACTCGAGAGCGCTTCGTCGACGACCGCCAGCGGGCCGCTCAGAACCAGTCGACAACTGCCGGGATCGAAGTCCGCGATCGCGACCGTGGCGACGACCTCGCGCCGGTTGTTGTAACATCGCAGCTGCGCACCCCGCCAAAAACCGGCGGCATCGGCCGCCAGTTCCGGCGCGATAATCGCGGTCGGCGTCGATCCAGCGGCGCACGAAATCGGCACCAGCCCGCTGCTAAGAACCTTGAGGCGTTGCCGGCGCGGCCCGCCGGCCGTTTGCGGTGCCGGCGCCGTGTCAGCGATCACATAGCAATCGGTAAACGTGCCACCGACATCGATCCACGCTTGAATATGCTGAGGCGGTGCCCCCTTAGTCGCTGCGTTCATTGGGCGTAAGCTTAACGCCAACGCGGGTCGCCGGAAAGCCAGTACGCCAAGCGGGTCGGCGTGTCCGCCGATTCCGGTTCGAGAATCGCCAGCAGGTTCTCGATCGTCTTCCGCTGCTGAATCGACAGCGGACCCTGCGACAGTGAACTGTGCGCTAGCTGGCTGAGAGGCAATTGAGCCTGGACGCCTGCTAGTCGCAACTGTTCCGCCGCAGCGGCCCGCACGGAGCGCTGGTCGGACTCGAGATCCGCCACCCACTGCGCCAACATCTCAGGTTCGACTCCCGAACTGATTCCGGCCGCGCGACGAACTTGCTTGGCCCGTTGGAGCGTCTCGTGCAAGTTCCATTGGCCGTTGAGTCGGGATAGCGCGGGCACGACGGCCTGTTCAAACTCGGGGGCGTTCTGCTCGGTCAGATGCCAGAGCGTCGGGCCGCGGAGCTCCGACGGACGGCCCGACAAGCCGCTGACATTGATCACGATCGGTCCGCGCGGCGGCTGGGAGTAATCGACCTTCAGCGTTCGACCGTCTCGAAAAAGTTCGCGCGACCAATGAACGCCGAAACGCGAATTCGCTTCCAGTGACCAGGACTCGCACGCGTCGGCCAGTCGCATGCGCAAGGCGGGGCGACCCTCCTCGACCGAAACTTGCAGCGACCGCCAGCTGCTCTGATTATCGAAGGTCTCGTGGCTGCGAACGATGCGAAAGTGACGCGGAGCGAGCCGCATGCGGCCGAAGGCGATCTCGAGCTCAGCCACCTCGGCCGGCAGGATCGCATGTGACGCACTGCCTGGTTGCTGATCGGAACCGCGCGAATCGTTCGGATCCGGTGGCTGGCCGAGCGCTCGGCTACTGGTCGGCAGCAACAGCAACAGCAACAGCGGCAGTACGAACAGCGGCAGTAACGGGACCGGAGACGGCAACAGCGACAGCGAAAGCAGCTTGGAAAGCAGCTGCGGCTGCAACGAGCGGCTCGTCCGGCGAGGAGCCGAGAAGAAATTTTGGAATCGGCGCATGGCAACCTCCACTGGAGGACGCCGCGCGGTTTCGCCAGCACGGGCCCTCTCAGGTTCGTCGAAGCGGAACTCTTTTCGGGCTGCACCAGGCTACTTATCGTCAATCTTTATTGACTTTGAACGGTCAAATCGGCTATCACCCCCTCAAGCCAACAAAAAAGTCTCGGTAGCCATTGCAAGCAATCGCGAGCATCGCCCGATACGCGTTTCGCGGTTACGTAACGAACGTTCGCATCCTTTCTGAACGACTCGGCGCTTTTTCCTAGCAACTCCTCCATGGCAGAATGAGCGTCCATGCGCCACCGAGCCGCAACTTCCCAGTTCAAGACTGTGCATGAAAGCAACGGCGGCGACGCTGCCGACCGCGATCCGATCGTCATTTCCGGAGTTGGCATCGCAGCGAGTCTCGGCGCGACGCGCGAGAGCGTGTGGCAGGCCATCCAGCGCGGCGAAAGTGGCGTGCGTTTGACCAAAGCCAGCGACGGCGTGGGCCAACTGCGTTTGCCGTGCGCGATGGCCGATTGCCTCCCGGAGTTGGATGCTGCGGCGGAACACCAGAGCCTGAAGTCGATCCGGCTGTGCCGCACCGCCGCTGCCGAAGCCCTCGACGATGCACAGCTCGACTGGCGGACTGTCGATCGCGGTCGCTTCGCCTGCAGTGTGGCCGCCCAATTCGGCGACATCGGTTACCTGTACCTGTCGGCCGAAGAGCAGTCAGCGGCTGCTGAGTCATTAGCACATGCGTGGCATCGCGAATTCTTGCCCAGTTCGGTTAGCGAAGCCGTCGCCCGCGAGTTCGGCTTGCACGGCCCGCGGCTGTGTTATGCGACCGCCTGCGCGAGCGGCGTGGTCAGCCTGTTGTCGGCCGCCCGTATGATCGAAGAAGATCAGGCAGACATGGCGCTCGCCGGCGCGGCCGATGCCGTCACCGAATTGATCCTGACCTCTTTTTACCGCATGGGCGTGCTTGCCGAAGGCGAAGATCCGGCGACAGCCTGCCGACCATTTGATCGACGCCGCGCGGGCTTCGTGATGGGCGAAGGCGCCGCGCTGATGGTTCTCGAGCGACGTTCGCGTGCCCTCGGGCGCGGAGCCAAAATCTACGCCGAGATCGCAGCCGGTCAGATGCTGTGTCAGGCGCACCACGTGACCAGCCTGGAAGACGACAGCGCGACGCTCGAACAGCTTATTCGCCGCACGGTCCGCAAGGCTGGCTGGCAGGGGCAAGGGCCACAGTACATCAATGCGCATGGCACCGGCACCAAGCAAAACGACCTGAGCGAACTGCGCGCGATCCGCAGCGCCTTGGGCAATGATGCCGACCGAGTCGTGGCCAGCAGCAACAAAGCCGTTCTCGGACATCTGATCAACGCTGCCGGCAGTATCGAACTGGCGCTGACGGGCCTGGCGATCCGCGATGGCTATGCACCGCCGACGATGCATCTCGAGCAGCCCGAAAGCGACGGCAACATCGATTGCTTGGCTCAATACGGAGTTCAGACTCGGATCGATCGCGCGCTAAAACTATCGCAGGCCTTCGGCGGGCATCTGGTGGCCGTCGCGCTCAACCGCCCCTCGATCGCCCACTCCGCG
>JBQCJB010000063.1:0-8076 GCA_051953155.1 Aureliella sp.
GCCCTCTTCAACCGGCTTGCGACCGATAGAGCGATCAGCTATCGGACGGCGAGGCCGAAGCGCGAACACGACTGCCATAGTTGGGTAGCGCAAAATCGTCGTTGAGGCTACGGCCGATCAAGAAACGAGCAACTGCGGGAAAAGCTAGAAGTTTTGTCACTTGGTCGCGCAGCCAGACTCCTGCGCGCGTCTTCGGAGCGAAGGCACTGGCAAACTTCTCCGCGGAACTCTGCTTGCGCTCAATAAACGGACGCATCAGTTGTTCGTATCGACAATACGCCGCTCGATAATCGTTGCCGGCCCGATCGATTTCTCCGCTCAACACATAGGCTTCGGCCATCGCCAAACCCGTCCCTTCGCCGGCCAGCAAGGACACGCACGCAGCCGCATCGCCGATCAAGACGACGCGTCCTTTCGACCAGCTGTCGGTTACGATTTGACTGACGCGATCAAAATAGATTTCCGGGGCTTCATCCATCGCTTGTAGGATTTGCGGCGCTTCCCAGCCAACCTCGCCAAAAACCCTCCGAAGAATCGCCTTGCTTTCAGTTAGATTTTCAGGCTCGGGGCCAGTCATCCACTCGCTCGTGAACACAAAGAGAAACATCGTCCGGTCGTCACGCAAGGCGAATCGCGCAATCTGGCGACCAGGCTTCGCGTAGCTGACGAAGACCAACTCGTCGCGCGGCCGATAACCTGCAACCTCAAATGCAGCTACTCGGTACCCGAGCTGCTTTTCGAACGCGCTTTCGGCGCCAAATGAGATACTGCGAACCTTCGAGTGCAATCCGTCCGCACCGATTACAAGATCGAACTCCCGACAGCCACCGTGCGCGAATGTCACCGATGCACCGGTTGGACGCTCGTTGATTGCCACGATCGTATTATCGAAGAGCGTTTCGACCCGCCCCTGGATCGTTCGGTAGATAGCGGCGGCAAGATCGCCACGCGGAAGGCTCGTAAAGCGATCATTCAACATCGAGCGCAGGATGTCGGTCGAAAAACCTCCGACCTTCCGACCGCGTTCATCAACGAAGCGCACTTCCCGAACAACATACCCTGCTTGCCGCACAGCTGGCAGAATGCCCATTCGCTCTGCGACGGTGTAACCTACACCCCAGAAATCGATGATGTAACCGCCGGTGCGGAAGCGGGGTGCTCTCTCGATCAACACGACTTGGTGCCCGGCGCTGTGAAGCCAGTAGGCCAGGGCCGTTCCTGCAATACCCGCTCCGTTGATGGCGACTTTCACCTGCGGCCCCCTCTCTCTACGCAGTGTGGCTTGGAACACTCCTCAAGACGTGCACGTTGTGCGCCGGCTCGAAAGTGTCGGTGTTGTTTGGGGCATCGCGCCGGGCGAATTCTCAAATTGTCTCAGATTGAGTGGCGCAGCGCTTCACGGGACCGTGGACGCGCCGAGCCAAATAAGAAGAACAAGGCCGGAGTGACGAGCTGGTCGAGGGCGGTCGAGGCGATCATTCCTCCAAACAAGACGACGGCCAGCGGGTAAAGGATCTCCTTGCCCGGTTCGCCATAGCCGAACAACAAGGGGATCAGGCCTACAAAGCTCGTCATCGCCGTCATCATCACCGGCGCCAGACGCTCCAGGCTTCCGCGAATGATCATCTCTTTCCCAAATGGCATGCCATCGACTTCCATTAGGTGCTGGTAATGCGAGATCATCATGATGCCGTTGCGGCTGACAATGCCGATGAGCGTAATGAAGCCGACCCAGTGCGCCAGCGACAAATGCGTTGCCTCAATCCAAATTCCCGGCCATCGGTACCATGGTTGACCGGCCAATGCCGTCGCCTCGGGTCGATTCACTATCAGCAGCGCCACGATCGCGCCCAGCGCTGCCAGGGGTACGTTCGCCACGACCTGTAGCGCCGAACTCTGCGATCCTAGAGCTTTCATGAGCAGCAGGTAGACTCCGACCAGGCTCAAGGCCGCGAATCCCCAGAGCCTGAAGGTGGCCTGCTGCTGGGCTTCGAACTGTCCGCTGTAGTCGAGAAAGTACTCGCCTGGCAGTTCGAGCAGGGATTGCTCGACTGGCTGAAGAGCTTGCTTAATGTCCCGGACCACACTGGCCAGATCGCGGCCTTGGACATTGCAAAAAACGGCGACGCGGCGCTGGACGTGTTCACGATTGAGCACGTTAGGACCAGTCGTGTCCAGAATATCCGCGACCTGCGAAAGGGCGACTTTCGCTCCCGAAGGCGTTTCAAGAATGGTTTCTTCCACAACGTTGGGATCGCGTCGAGCCTCCTCGTCGTACCAGACGACCAATCCAAAGGTTTTGTCCTCTTCGATGACCTGAGAAACAACGGTGCCTTTGAAGGCAGTTTCCAGAATTTGGGCTACGTCGCCAGGTGCGAGGCCATATCGCGAAGCTTCTTCGCGTTTGACTCGCATTTGCAGCTGAGACACCTCGATTTGCGGCTCGATCTGGAGGTCGACAATCCCGTCGATTTCCTGCATGCGCGCCTGGACATCGTAGGCCGCCGTCCGCAGTTCGCGCAGATCGGGTCCGAACACTTTCACAGCGATCTGAGCTCGAATCCCGGACATCATGTGGTCCAAACGATGTGAGATCGGTTGTCCGATATTGACCGCGGCACCCGGAATGCTCGAGATGCGACCACGCAAATCTGCAATCACAGCGTCCTGCGGCCGACCGTGGTACTCGAAGCTCCAGAGATGCGCAAGCGGAATCGCCCGCAGGAGCGCGTTATGCCATCCCGCCTTCTCGGTTTTGTGCTGCGCCAATCGCACTTCGAACTCTGTGTTGTTCACACCCTCTGCATGCTCATCCAACTCTGATCGGCCGGTCAGCCTGGCCACAGACAACACTTCTGGTACCTCCAGCAACATCGACTCAACGCGGCCGGCAATTCGCTGACTCTCGACCAGCGATGTGCCTGGCTCAAGCCGCAGGTTGATTGTGGCTGTCCCTTCGTTGAATGGAGGCAGAAACTCTCCGCCCATCCAAGGCAAAGTCAAGCAACTGAGCAGCACGAAAACGCTGACTCCGGCGAGCACTGCTCTAGGGCGGTTGAGCGTCCAGCGCAGCCAGCGTTCGTCCCATCGCTTCAACCAACGCATGATCAGCGGCTCACGCTTGTCGGCCAGGAACGGTGCGCGAGGTAGCAGTACGCTGGCCAGCACCGGTGTGAAGGTTAGCGAGACGACCAGGGAACAAAGTAGCGCGACGATGTACGCGATGCCCAGCGGCGCGAACAAGCGTCCCTCGAGGCCGGACATCATAAACAGAGGCAACACGACCAGGACGACGATGAGTGTCGCGTAGACAATCGAGTTGCGAACCTCGCTGGACGCCGAGAAGATCACGTCCAGAGCCGGCTTTCGCGCCGCGGCGGGCAATTGGGCATTCTCGCGAAGTCTGCGGTAAATGTTCTCGACATCCACGATCGAATCGTCGACCAGGTCGCCAATCGCCACGGCAATGCCGCCGAGCGTCATCGTATTGATGGTGATGCCGAACAGGTAAAAGACGATCACGGTCAGCAGTATCGACAACGGCATCGACGACAGCGAGCTGACGCTGGTGCGAAAATTACCCATCAATAGAAACAATATCACCACGACCCAGATTGCCCCATCGCGAACTGCCTCGCTGACGTTATCGACCGCCGCCTCGATGAAATGGCTCTGCCGAAATACTTCCGACTCGATCTTCACGTCGGTCGGTAACTCTCTTTGAAGTGAGGCGAGTACCGCGTCAATTCTTCGGTCGAGCTGGACCGTGTCTGCTTCCGGCTGCTTCTGCACTGTCAGCATGACTGCCGCGCCACCTCGCAGCCCGTCATACGGCTTGGCATGCGCATCGACGAGGCCGCTTGACGCGGTGTCGGGATGACCAGCGCCGTCGCCGCCGTGAGCGGTCTCATCCGCCTGATCGACGGCGAAGTTCACGTCTGGTTCCACTTTTACGACTGCCGAAGCATCGCCTCGGCGGACTGGTCCACCCAGCCGGACATCAGCTACGTCGCCAATTCTGATGGGTACCTGATCGCGCCAAAGTATCGGGGTTGCGGCAACTTCTTCCAGCGTTAGCGACTGCCCTTGGATTCGAAGCAACGATTCCTTCTCGCCACGGTTCATCACGCCTCCCCCGGCGAGCACATTGGCCTTGGCCGTAGCATCCGTCAGCTGAGCCAGCGTCACGTTGCGAGCCGCCAGACGCGCAGGAGAGGTCAGCACTTGATATTGCTTCAAGATGCCGCCCATAACCGAGACTTGAGACACGCCTTCGACTGCCAATAATCGGTTGCGGACAGTGAACTCGCCCAGTGTCCTTAGCTCCATCGCTTTCGCGTCGGCTTCCTCCGCAGAAGCGGGCTCCAGGTCGCTGCGCAGCGCGAGCAACATGATCTCGCCCATGATGGATGAGATGGGAGCGAGCATTGGATTGGTACCCGAGGGCAATTTCGTCTGGGCCAGTTGCAGCTTTTCATTGACGATCTGCCGGTCAATGAAAATGTCGGTCCCCCAGTCGAACTCGACCCAAATTATGGACAGCCCGATCGCCGAGGAAGAGCGTACGCGTTTGACGCCTGTTGCACCGTTGAGCAGCAGCTCGATCGGGCGCGTCACCAGCACTTCGACCTCCTCCGGAGCCAGCCCAGGTGCCTCGGTCATAATCGTCACAGTTGGGCGATTAAGGTCTGGAAAAACGTCGACAGGCATCGTCTGCAGCAGGGAGGCTCCCACCAGCATCACAAGCAGCGACGCAATCGCGACGATGGCGCGGTTTCGAAGCGAAAAGCGAATGATGCTGTCGAGCACTCGAGCTACCTCAAAGATGCGAAGGCCGTCTGCAACTCTCGGGCTCCAAGACTGACGACCGACTCGCCCGCCTCGATGCCGCTGACAACCTCGGTGTACTGGCCGTCCGTTCGACCGGTCGATACGCGGCGACGCTCGATGGTGCCGTCGTCTTTTTGAACAAAGCTAAAGTGCTGCATCCCATCGCGCAGAATTGCAGCTGACGGGATCGCGAGGCTGGCTGCTGGACTGCCTATCGGCAGACTGACGGTTATCAACGCTCCGGCTCGCAGTTGCGGGATGCCAGCGGCCGAGTCGCGAGTTGGCTCGGGAGTAAGCCATATTCGCTGCGTACGCGTGGCCTCGCTTACCGTCGGTCCAATTCGCGATAGCACGACAGGCAATTGGAGGCTCGGATTGGCAACTACCGTTGCAATGGCGCCAACACCTGCCGACACAGAGCCCGTCTCCGGCGATGGCAAGTGCGCCTCGATCCATACGGCGTCCAGATTCTGAATTTCGACCAGCGGCTGATTAGCGGAAACCGTTTCGCCCAGCGTGATTGCTGACGAAACGATCCGCCCAGAAAGGTTGGCGCGGACCGGCAGGTAGTCGAGGATGCGGCGCTCCGTCACGATCGACTCGATCTCGCTCTCCAGTAGCCCCAACGTGGCAAGCTGTCGTTTGAGGCTCTGCGCGCGTGTCTCCAGTTGTTCCGCCTGAGTTCGAGTCTCCCATACGGTACGCAACGAAACCGCATTACCTTTGACCTCCTCCAGCCGATCGGCCCGACGCCGGCTCAAGTTGGCGTCCAGCGACGTGCTGATCAGATCGAGCTGAAGCTTGTAAAATTCGGGAGATGCGATCTCGATCAACTTATCGCCAGCCGTCACGAACCGCCCAGGAGCGAGCGTGTGGGACTGCACCGTTCCAACCAACTGAGACGTGAGCACGCTTCGGTTCTCAGGGGGCAAAGTGACCATCGCAGGCAGTTGAAGAGTCCGCGAAATTTCGCGCTGAGTGGCGACTTGGGTCACGATGCCCAAGCGTTGCTGCTCGCTGCTTGAAAGCTTTAGCACACCGAGAAAGAACAAGCTCGATAACTCGTGGCCGCCCCTAACGACAACTCGGTCGCCTGGAAATATATCGCCGTGCAGCACTTCAACCATGGGCTCTGCCCGAGGTGCAGCTACCAGGCGACGATTGCCAAGTCGCACGGTCTTCTTGCGATACTCGGCCGAAGTGCGAGTGGATGCTTCTTCGACGAAGACGTAGTTTTGCAAGCCGTCGCTGTAAACGGCTCGTTGCGGGACGGTGAGTTTCTCGGCCTGCTCCGATGTGTAGATCGTAGCGTTGCCTACAAGCCCAGGAATGACGGCTGGGTGAGCCAAGGTTACCCAGGCGGAGCTGACCTGAGTTTTCGGATCCAGAGACGCATCCATGCGATCGATGACTCCCTCGACCGCGATCGACGAGTCCGCGAACCGAACCTCGACGCGATTGCCAACGTTAACGCGAAAGGTGTCCTTCTCCAGGAGTTGCAGGCGCACCCAAACTTCGTCCGTACTGACAATCTCAAATAGATGTTCGAACGCTTCGACGTACTTGCCCTCTGCCAGGTCCGAGTGAAGGATGCGCCCTGAAATCGGCGACCGCATGGGGTGGAAGAGTGTGTGCGCTTCGTCGGGTTGGGAGTCGTCGAGCGAGACGCCGAGCGTTCGGGCTCTCAATCGTGCTACGTCCAATCGATTCCGACTTTGCTCGACTGCGTTCTCGATGTCCAGTAGGCGCTGCATGGGTACGGCACCTGTTTGCGCTGACGGTCGCGTCATCTCGAGCCGCCGCAAGTTGAGCGTTAGCTCGTTACTGGCTTGGAGATAATCGAGCCTGACCAATTCCAATTCGCGGCTACTCAGCTCGGCCACGATCTGGTTCTTCGAGACCTTATCTCCCGGCCGCACCAGTAGTTTGGCAATGCGTCCGGCAATCTGCGCGGATCCGAAAGCTTTCGCCTGCCAAGGGGTCACGGCTTCCGCATAGACCTGCAGTGTCGTGGCAACGGTGCCGACTTCGACTTCTTGTGACTGGAGACCAATCGCGGCTCGCGCCTGTCCGGACAGCGTCACATGACCGGTCTGCGTATCGACTTGGACTCCCTTGGTCGGCAGCGGCTGATGCCCTTCATGCGCGTCGGCGGGCCAAACGGTCGTGGCGAACAAGATAAACAAACCAAGTCGGACGCTCGGTGGGACCGCCATAGGTTACTTCTTGATGAAACTATCGGGATCAGGCAGCGGATCGGTCGAGCTCTTTGCCGAGGTCAAGAATTCGTCGAGGCAAGGGGGGCAGCAGAACTCAAAAGGCTTGCCGTCAATGATCCACGTGAAATTCGGATTGGCTTTTGTTCCCGAGATTGGGCAGAGTTTGTCGCCGACCTCGGGTTTCATGTTGTGTGCGGATTTCAAGCCCTTGAACTTCTGCGATGCCGTCACGTTGCCGTTGGCGGCGATATCGGCAGCGGTGTATCGCCCCCCCGGCGTTAAATAGAGGTCGCGTTCCGCGTCATTGGCAACCTTGGCCGGCATCTCGGTCGATTCTTCGTGGCTCTCCTGGCCCGAGACGAACCCGAGGCGAAAGCGCTCGCCATCGATGCGTATGTTCGGGATGGTCACGTCTAGCTTGCGTCCCACCAGTTCCTGCGGCAACTGCCCGACGAACAGCGACGTCTTGCCAGGGGTGTCGCCGGCCTGAGGCGAAGGCTCGAAGTCGATCGCTTTCGAATCTGCTTCGCCTTCTGCCTTGACGAAGCCTTTCAGCGTCTGGCTCTCGACATCGATCACTCGACTTTCGTCCTTACCCAGTGTGTAGAGGCGAACGGCTCCTTCAGAATCGATGACCGCTTCGACATGGTAACTGTCCCGTCCTAGCGAAAGCATGATGCCTCCATGAGCGCCCGGCAGATGACCGTGATCACCGTCGGCGTCGCTGGCGGCAGCGGAATCCGTGGCGACTCCGTTGGCGACTGCTGGTCCGGGGTCGCTCGAGCCGGCCTGAGAGTTTTGGTCCGCCGTCGGCTGCGTTCCGCCAGGGCTGCAGCCAATGAAGAAGGTCAAAGCAACCGCCGCGGGCAAAACAGTAAAATAAACGAAGCTCCTCTTCGTCATATCGAACACCTCCGAGACTAAGCGTGCATTTGAGTAGTCCTTGCGGACCGTTTTTTTCCGGTAACACGCTTTTTGGATGATGCTCGGCCGCGACTCCTTCACGGCTCAGCGCATTTTTTCGGTA
>JBQCJB010000064.1:0-3592 GCA_051953155.1 Aureliella sp.
AAGAGGACAAGCCGGCTCTGTTCGATGCGTTCGACACCGTTCAAGCCGCTGTCGATCTGGCCGCGCCGCTGGTCGAAGGAGCCGAACTGAACCGGTCCTCGATCGCTGCCCGGCTCGAACGCGGGCATCTGGACGCCACTACTTTGATGGAGCATTTGATCCAAAGGGGACTGCCGCAGCGGACCGCGCACCACCTGGTTGGCAAGCTGGTGGCCGTCGCCAACGAGCACGAAATCACCTTGGCCGAGCTGAGCCTGGAGCAACTGCAGGGGGTCCATCCGGATTTAGATGAATCACTCAAAAACGCGCTCGGAGTGGCGCAGGCCGTAAAGGCATACCAGAGCTACGGCTCGAGCAACCCGGAACGGGTCAGCGAGCAGGTTCACCGCTGGACCACCCGATTACAATAAGGAGTTTGCAAACGCAGGCGACTGGACCGAAAAGCAAGTTCGCTTTCGGCCTCACGATTCGCTCCTGGCGAAACCCTTTTCGCTGCAGCCTTGACCTTTTCTGAGCCCGCGAGCCGTTCATGATCGACTTGGCACAACTGCTATCTCCAAATTCGGGTTTTGGCCGCACGACGTTCTCCGCCGGGCGACCGTGGAGCCGCCATTGGTCATCGCGGTCCACCTGCGTGATCCTGGGGCTGGGCTGCCTGTTGTCCGTAAGTGGCGCGCTATCGGGACAAGACCCGTTTGGAACGGCTGATCCGTTTGGGACGACGCCCAGTCAAGACATGGGCGCGGGCCAACCGACCGCTGACGCGACTCCCTTCGGTTTCGCTCCAGCGGCTCCGGCAGCCGCTGCCGCTCCGGCCGGCGCTGCGGCAGCCGCCGCCGCTCCAGTGGCCGAAGAGACCGATCCGCTGGTACGCAGCATGCGCCTGCTGTCGCTGAAAACACCGGAGGATTTTGCTCAAGCTCTGCAGACGTTGGTCCGCATCCAACGCTGGGACGAAGTCGGCCGCTATCTCGACAAACTTCAGCAAGCCGGCTGGAACCGCGACCAGCTGGCGGAACTCTCGCGAGCCGGCGGGGCCAGCCTCTGGTTCCACATTCGCGACGCTGGCAGCGAGTTGACCGCGGCGCAGCAGAAGTTCGTCAGCGAGCTTGCCGCCTTGCCAGCGCAGTTATCGCGCGACCCGCAGTGGATCGACGGCTGGATCAATCGCCTGGCATCTCCCTCGCCGGTCGATCGCGGCGAAGCTCAAATCCGTTTGGAACAAGCCAACCGCGCGGCCATCGAACGCCTGGCGTCGCGGCTGCTCGCCGGCGACCGCCAGGTGCCGGGCATGCGCCTGGTCGAAAGCCTGTTGGATTTCGGCGCCGACGGCGTCGAGGCCCTGCGCGCCGCCTGCGTGGCGGCTGATCCGGACGCGCGAGCCCGCGTCCTGCTGGCGTTGGCCCAATCGACCGCCCGCGATTTCGGCGTCGAACTCGGCTCGGCGCTTTACAGCACAGCCCTGTCGCAAGAGGCGCGAACTGCTTTGGCTCAAGCGCTCGAGAAGAAGTACGGCAAGCTGCCTAAGGGGACCGCGGTCTACGAATACTTGATCTCGCACTTCAAGCGGCAATTGGACGATTACCAGTTGGCCCGAGCCCGCGAGGCGCACCTGCCGGTCAGGGTCTGGCGGGTGACCGCTGACGGCCAGAGCGTTGCGGCGGTCGACGCATCGGCGGCCGAGCGTTCGCTGGAGTCACTGGCCCAGGTTGCGGCCCATCGTATCGTGCTCGACATGCGCACGTCCGACGACCTGGTCGAGTCCGCAACGGTCTTGCTCCAGCACGGTTACCAAAGCCGGCCCGGGGTCGCCACCGACAATCCGGTCGGCAATGTCTTGATGGGTTTGCCGGCCGAGGCCAGCGGCAGCGATTTTTGGAAACAGGTTCTCGACCGCAGCAAGATCTGGCAAATGCATGGCGCTTCGATCCGCGCCGCCCAGGCAATCGGCAGCCAATTGGCCAACACCCCGGAGGCTTCGCCGAGCTTCGATTTCAATGCCGAGTGCTTGCGCGACTCGCGACCGGTCATGCGGTTCGTCGCGGTCGAAGCCATCGCGCGGGCCGGGATCGGGCATCCGTACAACGGCGTGGCCAACGCATTGGAGACGGCGATCGAGATGAGCCGCTTGGCTCAGGGGCCGACGGTTTTAGTGATCGGACTGACGGCCGAACTGCGTCAGGCCGCCGACCAACAACTGCTGGCGCTCGGGGCGCAACCGATCAGTGTCAATTCGACGCAAGCCGCTTTGGAGATTCTCGACCAGCCCTACCCGGTCGAACTGATCATGATCGTCGATCGCGTACCGCGCAACAGCCTGCTGGTCTTGGTCGAGCGGCTGCGGCATTCGCGCCGCGGCGGCTCGCTGCCGATCGCCATCCTGACCGACCAACTGCGCAGCTTTGAAACTACCGAACTGCCGCGCTATCCGGGCGTCGTCATGTCAGTGCTCTCGCGCGATCCGGAGCACATGCCGCGGATCATCAGTGAACTGGAGCGGCATTTGGACGTGCGGCCGCTCAGCCCAGCGGAACGGGCCGCGTTTGCACAGACCGCCAACACGCTGCTGGCGACGATCGCCGCCGATCGCGCTCGCTACGACTTCTATCCGCTGGCCCGCTGGGAAGATGAGCTTTTGCAGATCGCCGATGCTCTGCCGGTCGAGGCGTGGCTGACGGTTCTCGGCGGACTGGGAACGCTCGACAGCCAGCAGCGGCTGAGCCTGGTGGCTGCCGATGAGAGCCGCGACGCGGAGACGCGCCAGCAAGCGGCAAAGGCCTTTACCCGTTCGGTAAAGCAGTTCGGTTTGCTGTTGGATCGGCCTGCAGTTTGGAAAGCCTACGACTTGTACAACACCCAAGGTCCTCACGACCCGGTGACTGTTACCGCCCTGGGCCAGGTGCTCGACGCGATTGAAACTCGAACCGGCACCGCCGAAGCGGCGAACCAACCTTAATACGCTCGCACAGTCCCGCAGGCGTCGCGGCTGCGGTCGGGCGGATGGATAATTGATGCATGTCGCGGTATGGATTCCAAGCACCGACCTCTGACTCCGGACCGCCGATTGCCGGCATCATCGGTTCGAGTGCCGCCATGGAAGAGGTGTACCGAATCACCCGCCGCGTGGCCCGCACGAACGCTTCTGTCTTGCTGCTCGGAGAGACAGGCACTGGCAAGGAACTGATTGCCAATGCGATCCACCGCTTGAGCCTGCGCGCGAGCGGCCCGTTTGTGAAAGTCAACTGCGGGGCTCTCAGCGAAAGTCTGCTGGAGAGCGAATTGTTCGGCCACGTGCGCGGCGCGTATACCGGAGCCGTGGCCAACCGCGCCGGCCGCTTCGAAGCGGCTCACACCCGCACGATCTTTCTGGACGAGATCAACAGCACATCGTTGATTATGCAGGTCAAGCTCCTGCGGGTCTTGCAGGAACGCCAGTTTGTACGCGTGGGCGATACGGCGACGATCACCGTCGACACCCGCGTGATCGCCGCCAGCAACCGCGACCTGGCGGATGAGGTCGCCGCCGAACGCTTCCGCGAAGATTTGTACTGGCGTCTGACCGTCGTGCCCGTCCATATTCCACCGCTGCGGA